>NZ_DATAGQ010000146.1:0-8122 GCF_036263595.1 Geminicoccus sp.
AGGAGCTTCTGGCGGCCGAACTGTCCGGCATCCTCGGCTGGGTCGAGCAGCTGGGCGAGGTGAATACCGACCAGGTCGAGCCGCTGCGTTCCGTCATGCCGATCCTGCGCGACTGGCGTGCCGACGAGGTGACCGACGGCAACCGGCGTGATGACGTGCTGGCCAATGCGCCGGCCAAGCAGGATGGCTATTTCGTGGTGCCGAAGGTGGTCGAATGAGCGTGGATCTCAACCGGCTGACGCTGGCCGAGGCCAGCAGGAGCCTCGCCGCCAAGGAGTACAGCGCGGTCGAGCTGGCCGAGGCCTTCATCGCCCAGATGGAATGCCACCGGGCGCTGAACGCTTTCATCACCGAGACGCCCGAGCAGGCGCTTGCCATGGCCAGAGCCTCTGACGAGCGGATCGCCAGGGGCGAGGCCGGCGCCCTGGAAGGCATCCCGATCGCGGTGAAGGACCTGTTCTGCACCAACGGCATCCGTACCACGGCAGGCTCCGCCATCCTCCAGCAGTTCGTGCCGCCCTACGAGAGCACGGTCACGAGCAAGCTCTGGCAGGCCGGTGCAGTGTGCCTGGGCAAGACCAGCCTCGACCAGTTCGGCATGGGCTCGGCCAACCTGAACAGCGCGTTCGGCCCGGTGATCAGCCCCTGGACGAAGCCTGGCGACGAGAAGCCGCTGGTCCCTGGTGGCAGCTCCGGCGGCTCGGCCGCGGCGGTGGCGGCCCGGATGTGCTTGGCCGCGACCGGAACGGACACGGGCGGCTCGATCCGCCAGCCTGCCGCGTTCACCGGCATTGCCGGCATCAAGCCGACCTATGGCCGCTGCTCGCGCTTCGGCATCATCGCCTACGCCTCGTCACTCGATCAGGCCGGTGCGTTTGCCAGGAACGTGCGGGACTGTGCCGTCATGCTCCAGGCGATGGCCGGCTACGACCCGAACGACAGCACCTCGGCCGACCTGCCGGTGCCGGACTTCCAGGCAGGGATCGGCAAGTCGCTGAAGGGCCTCAGGATCGGCATCCCGAAGGAATATCGCGCCGAGGGCCTCTCGCCTGAGATCGACCGGCTCTGGCAGCAGGGTGCGGACTGGCTGCGTGCGCAGGGTGCGGAGGTGAAGGAGGTCTCGCTGCCGCACAGCAAGTATGCGCTGGCGACCTACTACATCATCGCGCCCGCCGAGGTGTCCTCCAACCTCGCCCGCTATGACGGCATGCGCTACGGCCTGCGCGTCGAGGGCCGCAACCTGACCGAGACCTATGAGAGGTCCCGCGGCGCCGGCTTCGGCGACGAGGCCAAGCGCCGCATCATGATCGGCACCTACGTCCTCTCGGCCGGCTATTACGACGCCTACTACGTGAAGGCGCAAAAGCTCCGCCGCATCCTGGTGGACGACTTCACCAAGGTGTTCGAGCAGGTCGACGCCGTCCTGGCCCCCACCACGCCGACGCCGGCCTTCCGCATCGCCGAGGAGCCGGACGACCCGGTCGCCATGTACCTGAACGACGTGTTCACGGTGACGGCGAACCTGACCGGCCTGCCCGGCATGAGCGTGCCTTCCGGCCTTTCCAGCGGCGGCCTGCCGCTGGGCCTGCAGGTCATGGGCAAGCCCTGGGACGAGGCGACCGTGCTCCAGATCGGTGCGGCCCTGGAAGAGGCCGCCGACTTCAAGACGCTTCCTTACGGGATCGAGGCTCGCGCATGAGCTGGACCATCGAAGGCAACACCGGCACCTGGGAGATCGTGGTCGGTCTCGAGGTGCACGCGCAGGTCACCAGCAAGGCCAAGCTGTTCAGCGGAGCGGCTACCGCCTATGGCGCCGAGCCGAACACCCAGGTGAGCCCGGTCGATGCCGGCATGCCCGGCATGCTGCCGGTCGTGAACGCCTACTGCATCGAGCAGGCAGTACGCACGGGCCTGGGCCTAAAGGCCGAGATCAACAAGGTCTCGGTGTTCGAGCGGAAGAACTATTTCTACCCGGACCTGCCGCAGGGCTACCAGATCAGCCAGTACCAGCACCCGATCGTGGGCAAGGGCACGCTGATCCTGGACATGCCCGACGGCAGCCAGCGCCCGATCGGCATCACTCGTCTCCATCTGGAGCAGGACGCTGGCAAGTCGATCCACGACCAGGGCCTGGACACCACGCTGATCGACCTGAACCGCTCGGGCGTGGCGCTCATGGAGATCGTGAGCGAGCCGGACATCCGCGATCCCGAGGAAGCCGTCCTCTACATGCGCAAGCTGCGCTCGATCCTGCGCTATCTCGGGACCTGCGACGGCAACATGGAGGAAGGCTCGCTTCGCTGCGATGCCAACGTGTCCGTGCGCAAGGCAGGGGAGCCGTTCGGGACACGCTGCGAGATCAAGAACGTCAACTCCATGCGCTTCGTGGCCCGTGCCATCGAGTACGAGGCGCGCCGTCAGGTCGACATCCTGGAAAGCGGCGGCACCATCGAACAGGAGACCCGCCTGTTCGATTCCGTGAAGGGCGAGACCCGCTCGATGCGCTCGAAGGAAGAGGCGCACGACTACCGCTATTTCCCCGATCCCGACCTGCTGCCGATCGTGCTGCCCGAGGGCTTCGTCGAGAAGATCCGGGAAAGCCTGCCGGAGTTGCCCGACGAGAAGCGGGCGCGCTTCATGTCGGCATACGGCCTCTCCGCCTATGACGCCGGCGTGCTCGTCGCCGAGCGCGAGACATCCGCCTTCTACGAGGAAGCCTGCAGGCACGGCGACCCGAAGCAGGCCGCCAACTGGATCATCACCGAGCTGTTCGGCCAGCTGAACAAGGCCGGCAAGGGGATCGCCGACAGCCCGATCAGTGCCGCCAACCTCGGCAAGCTCCTGGCGCTGATCAAGGACGGCACCCTGTCCGGACGCCTCGCCAAGGACGTGTTCGCGATCATGTTCGAGACCGGCCAGGCGCCGGACAGGATCGTGGAAGAGCGCGGCATGAAGCAGGTCACCGACACGAGCGCCATCGAGGCCATCGTCGACAAGCTGATCGCCGACAACCCGGGCCAAGTCGCCACGGTCCAGAAGAACCCGAAGGTCGCAGGCTGGTTCACCGGTCAGGTGATGAAGGCCACCGGCGGCAAGGCCAACCCGGGCGTGGTCAACGAGATCGTGGCGAAGAAGCTGGGGATCTGAGCTTTTGGGCGGGTGCCGACCGTGCGCCCGCCCACCAGCACGTCCGTCGATCATCAAGCGGCCCGGCCTAGGAGGCAGCAGCTTCCGGCTTGCTCCCGCTCACCACGTGGATCATGATCGGAATGGCGATGCCATCGGCCCAGCGATAGGCATCGGCGCGCTCGGTGAACACTTGCCTGGCCTGGGCGCGGACCTCGTCGCTCTGCGCTGCCAGGATGGCGGACACCCGTGCAAAGGCGCCCTGCCCGATGCGCCACCAGTGGTCCGCATCGGGAACGCTGTGATGGGTGCGCAGCGTTTCCAGGCAGATGTCGGTGAACCCCGCATCCTCCAAGAGCTTCACCAGCGCCTTCGGTTCGGAGAAGCGGAAGATCGGTGGCCCCGGCGGCAGGCGGTCGGGTGGTGCGGCCAGGCCGAGTTCGGTAATGACGTCGACGAACAGGCCGTTGACCCGGTTGTCGTCCTTTTCGCCCCACCAGGACAGGGCGATGCGGCCGCCCTCCTTCAGGACCCGCCTGGCCTCGGCCACCGCCGCTTCCGGCTCGGGCAGGTGGCCGATCCCGAAGCCCATGGTCAGCGTGTCGAAGGTGCCGTCCTCGACAGGAAGCTGCTCCACCGAGGCCGCCTCGGCGCGGATGGAAGATGACCTCGTCCGGATGATTCCGACCATGGCCGGGCTGAGGTCGAAGGCGTCGACCTGTGCGCCACGCTCCACTGCGCCCAGGGCGACGACCCCGCTGCCGGCGCAGAGGTCGCCATGGCGCGCACCCGCACGCACGCCGGCGGCACCCATCAGGGCTTCGACCGCCAGGGCAGTCACCGGCTCGAACAGGTCGCGGTAGGTGGGCGCCAGCCGGTCGTGGACGGTGCGCTCGAAGGTCTGGAAGGCGTCTTCGGCCAAGGCTCGGCCTCCCCATGGATCAGGGGCCGAGTCTATCGCCTTTAGGCGGTGACGGTGAAGCCCTGGCCGTCGCTCTCGACCTGGAACCGCCCCTCGGCCACCGCCGCAGCGTAGTGCGCGGTCTTCTCGAACCCGCCGAATGGATAGAAGTGCAGCCCTGCGACGAGGTTGTCGCCGTCGCTGCCGACCGCCTTGCTCATGTCGACGATGAAGCCGTCCGGCTCCGCCGCCGTCACCAGCTGCAGCACATTGCCCGCCCGCTTGCTGAGGAAGGACAGCGAGTTGCCGACGCCGCACATCTGGGCATAGCGCAGCAGGCTCTTGATCGAGGCCGGGCCCGGCAGGCCGATCCGGATCGGCAGCCGGTTACCGGCAAGGCGGATGGCCTCTTCCCACTTCACCACCTGGGCGGCGTCGAAGCAGAACTGGGTCATGATCTCGACGTTCATGCCCGTTTCGATCGCCCAGGCATTCTTGTCGGCCAGGGCACCGGCAAGCCCGTGCGCGTCGATGTCCGGGCTGCCCTCGGGGTGGCCCGCCACCGCGATCCGCGTGAAGCCGAGTTCCTGGAACAGGCCGGTGCGCAGCACGTCCATGGAGGAGGCGAACGGACCCTGCTGGGTCGCGGCACCGCCGCCGATCACCAGCGCCTCGCGCACGCCCACGGCAGCCAGCCCGCGCAGGTAGCTGTCCAGCGCCTCGTGCGACGGGAGGGTGCGCGCCGGCACGTGGGGGACCGGCACCATGCGCTCGTAGACCAGCCGGGCGGCGGTCTGCTCGATGGCGGACGGCTGCTCGTCCGGCAGGAAGGCGATGTTGACGCGTGTCCCGCGCGGCAGCGGGATCCGCTCCAGCTTGGCGGCCTGCTTGGCCGTGATCTCGATCGACCAGCCCTGCATCAGGCTAGTTACCTGGGCGGCGATGCCCTGATGCCGTGCGGCATCCCGACGCCCGAACAGATCACGAAACGCTACCGCCATCGACGGGTGCCCCAACTGCCAGCGCCGGGTCCATCCCGACAGGACAGTATATGGGCATTTCAGCGCATCGTTGCTGCCTCAGGCCGGCCGCCGGGCTTTCGTGGATGCGACATGTCGCACCCAGGGATGGATGGCTCAGGAAGAAAGCCCGCGAAGGCGCTGCCGGCAGGCCTGCAGGCGCTGCTCGCCCAGCGCCACCTTCACCGGATCGGCCAGGGCTCGGCCCTGGATCAGGTACCACCCGCCCGCGATCCCGTGCGCCAGCGTCACCTGGTCCTCGATCCGCGCTCGCCAGGATGCGTCATCGCGGCCCCAGCCCTGCAGCAGCGCATCGAAGGCCGGTCCATCGAGATCCAGCTCGATCCTGGCCGTCGCCAAGTCGAAGGCCGGATCGTTCATCCCGGCGTACTCCCAGTCGATCAGCCAGGGCCGGGATCCCTGCCACAGGATGTTGCCCGGATGAACGTCGTCGTGGCAGGGCACCCGCCGCTCCACACTGCCGTCCAGCCGATGGGCCAGATCCATCAGCCGCCGGCGCATGGCCGGGTCGCCGATGGGCTCCTGATGGACCGCCATGACCTCGGCGGCACAAAAGGTCCAGGGCAGCCTGAGAGGAGCGTCGTGCAGCTTGCGCAGCCATGCTCCAAGGGCTGTGGCGGCATCGGCATCCGACCGGAGCGAGTGGCGGTCGCGGACATGCCGCCCTGGCTCCATCCGCGTCAGCATGGTGCCGTCCTGCGCGTCGAAGAAGAGCGGCGGCGGCGTGATGCCCAGGTTGGCTACCGCCTGCAGCACCTGCTGCTCGTCGGACCGGTCGATCCGGTCCGCGGCACCCGGCCGAGGCAGCCGCAGGGCAAAGCCACCGACGGGCGTGTCCAGCGCGAACATGACGTTGGTATGGCCGTTCATCGGGCGCGCCAGGATGTCGCCTGGGTCCAGCGCCGCCAGTGCCGGGATCCGCGCGAGAACGCCCGGCGTCACAGGAGCGGCGGCAGTCCGCTGGTCAGCCTGTCCAGAAGCGACAGCCCGAACGGTGTCGGCAGGTCGCCCGGGCCACGGTCGTGCACCTCTCCCAGGCCCAGCCGCCGGGCCGCCGCCCGCTTGCCGTAGGTGACCAGGTGCGGGATCGACTGCATGACGAACACGATCAGCGGCAGCACCGTCGCATAGAGCCGGTCGGCCTCCTCCCAGTCGCCGTTCTGCGCCGCCCGCCAGATCCCGACATGGATGTCGACCAGTTCCGGCGCGGGGATCATGCCGGCGCAGCCCGCGCGCAGGATGTCCGGCAGTTCCAGCCCGCCACGGCCGTTGAACACGGCCACCTCGCCCTTGAGCTCGTCAATGGTCCGCCGGATCGCGACGGCCGATCCCTCGCCCTTGAGCAGGAGGAAGTTCGGATGGCGGTCCTTCAGCCGGCGGATCGCCTGGTCAGACAGCCCGACTCCGATATAGTCCGGCGCATTCTGGATCGCGGCCGGGACCGGGCACGCGTCGATGACCTTGCCGAAGAAGGAGCCGAGCTCGTCCTCGGACAGCGGCCGTCGTGGCGGCGGCTGGAGGATGACCCACGATACCCCGGCATCGGCCGCCTCGCAGGCGAAGTCGATCTGGTCGGCCTCGGTGGCGCCGAACACCGTGATCGCCACCGGCACCCGGCCGCGCACCGCCTCGATTAGCCAGCGCATCAGCTGGCGCCGCTCGCTGTCCTTCAGCTTCGTCACCTCGGTGGCGAGGCCAAGCGCCGCCAGGCCGTCGGCCCCCGCCGTGATGCAGGCCTCCACCTGGCGGAGCAGGGCCTGGTGGTCGAGCCGGTCGCGGCCATCGAAGAAGGCATAGACGATTGGCCAGATCCCGGCGAAACCTGGTGCATCCATCTCGTTCCTCCCTGTCCCGCCGCCATAGCATCCGCGGTGCCGGGCGCGCCACGCTTGCCGTAGCGGACGGGCCCGGCCATCCTGCTGGCGGGGAACGTTCGGGGGAACTCAGGATGCAGACGTCGCGTCGCACAACGATCGTCACGGCCGCCCTGCTGCTGATGCTCGGCGTGACAGGTGCACGGGCGGGCGAGACGCTGGACCGGATCAAGGCGGAAGGGGTGCTCAAGATGAGCACCGATCCAGAATATCCGCCGCAGTCCTCGCTCGATGCGGCCACCAACGAGTTCGTGGGCTTCGACATCGATGTCGGCCGCGAGATCGCCAAGCGCCTGGGCGTGGAGATCCAGTTCGTCACGCCGGGCTGGGACGTGATCACTGTAGGACGCTGGGCTGGCCGCTGGGACATGTCGGTCGGCAGCATGACGCCCACCAAGGAGCGGGCGGAGGTGCTGGACTTCCCGGCCGTGTACTACTTCACGCCGGCAGCGCTGGTGGTCCACAAGGACAACACCACGATCGCCAAGGTCGAGGATGCCGGCGGCAAGCAGATCGGCGTCGGCCAGGCCACCACCTATGAAAGCTACCTGAACAGGAACCTGACCATCGACGTGGCCGAGGCGCCGCCGTTCGAGTACCTGATCGACGGCGCGGTGGTCCGGACCTACGAGACCGATCTCCTGGCGCTGGACGACCTGCGGCTGGGCGACGGCACCCGCCTCGATGGGGCGCTCACGGCGCTGCCGACCATCCTGGACGCGATCAAGCGCGGCTATCCGCTGAAGGTGATCGGCGAGCCCCTGTTCAAGGAGCCGCTGGCAATCGCGATCGACAAGGGCGACCCCGAGTTCGGAGCCGAGATCACGCGGATCGTCGGCGAGATGAAGGCGGACGGCACGCTCGCACGACTGTCCGAGCAGTATTACGGTGCCGACCTGACCAACTGAGGGGCCGGTGATCCTGGACCTGCTGGAGAACCGGACGTCGCGGCTGACGCTCCTGGGTCTGGTCGTCTTCCTGCTCGCCCTCTCCTTTCCCTGGTCGGTCGGCTACCTCCTGAACTTCCCGCCCTTCATGGCGCGGATGATCGGCGCCGGCATCGTGGCCGGGCTGATCGTCTGCAACGTGCTGGCCCTGGCCAAGTTGCCGTTCGAGCTGCAGGTGCTCGCCGCCTGGCTGGAGCTGGTCGCCCTGTTCGCCCTGTTCTTCTGGAGCTTCGG
>NZ_DATAGQ010000147.1:0-6225 GCF_036263595.1 Geminicoccus sp.
AGCTGAGCATCATGAGACCGAGCCATTGTTCGAGATTAGGGTCCGGAGGTGCCTTTCCCATCGCCTGATTGCCTCCCGCATCTCCTCTGGGAAGTCATATCGCTGGTATATGCCTAGTATCCCTCCTCTGCTACCCGAGAGGTGATTTCAGGAGCGCTTGCGATACCTCTGAGCGAACACCTCGTCCTCGGCTGGCCGGTCCTGCGGATGCAGACGGCCGTGCCACTGTGGCTGCCCGACGAACTGCTCCTGTTTGGTGCAGAGAATGAGGACACCGAAGAAGACGATCCGACAGAGGATGAGGAAGATGGTTGAGCCGGTCAGCGGCGCGGCACCAAGGCCTGCAGTGTCTGAGCCACGGCCGCTCGCACCAACGCAGGACCGGTCAGGACCGTACCAGTGACTGGACCAAGCACCAGTGTCCGCTGCCGGCCCAGGGCTGCCAGTGCGCGACGCGCGACGTGGCCCGGCTCCTGCGCACCAGGCAGGTTGCTCCCATAGCCGGAGCGTGGGGCAAACTGGGTGCGGGTGGCGGTGGGGCAAAGCGCCAGGATATCGATCGGCCGGCCGGTCAGTTCTGCGGCAAGCGCCTCGGTCAGCGACAGGTCGAAGGCCTTCGAGGCAGCGTACACAGCCAGCCGTGGCACTGGCAGAAAGGCGGTGTTGCTGGACACGACAATGAGCCCGGCACGTCTGGCATCCGCTTCGGCCCGCGTGATCATGCTTGGCAGCAGCCGGCGCGTGAGCACCAGCGGCGCCATCACGTTGACCGATACCGTTGCCCGCAGGTCTTCCTCCGGCGTCGAGAGGACGTCGCCAAACGGCCCCATCCCGGCATTGCAGACCAACAGGTCGATGCTGAACCGCTCAGCCGCCCTACACACCGCCTCTAGCCCGTCTTCTGTGGCCAGGTCAGCAGTGACCGTTTCGACCCGCCGTTCCTCCCCAAGGTCTCCTGCGAGGCGGGCGAGGGCAGCCTCGTCCCGGCCGGTCAGCAAGAGGTTGGTGGTCGTGGGCAAGGCACGGGCGAAAGCCTCACCAATCCCGCTGGTGCCTCCGGTGATCAGCGCAGCGTGTGCGGAAGTGCGTGGATGTGCCATGCTGAGAAGGTAGAAGCTGCCAGCATGAATGGTAGAGCGGTCTCATCTGCCCCCGCCGTAGTCTGAAGGAAGTGCTCACTATTTGGAGTCGCTTATGTCCTCGGCGAGCATGTGCTCGTCCCGACAGTCCGCTGCAAAGATGCGGTAGGACACGGACATGCCGGCACCCTCGCACCTCTGCGGCAGCGTCGCAGGCGGATCACCATCCCCTGGAAGTCCGAGGGCTGCGCGACCTTCAGTCGACTTGGTGACCAGGGGCCAAGGATGCTCGCTGGCGGCCATCGAGGAGTATCTCGCGGCCCTGAGTTTGATTCAAGCGTCAGGCCGGGATCGAGACGTGCCTCAAGCTGGCGCGGGCGTTGGAGCTACTACAGCCCTGTACAGGAGCCGCACCATGGATCAACCTCACGGAGGAGATCAGGATCGGGGAGAATAAATATGAACAATTCAGCGGCTTCCTTCCGCCTCCGCTGGCTCATGGGCACAGTCGCGGCACTTGGGATTGCCTGCACTTCGGCAGCCGCTGGCGCGGCTGACACGACCGTCACCTATCGATCCTGGGCGCCGATCGTCGAGCACACCGAGAAGATGATAGCGGCCACGGCAGGCCAGCATTCGGAGATCAAGGTCGAAGCTAGCATCTTCAACTACCCAGACTACATCGTTGACCTGCAGACCCGGGCCAGTGGCGGCGAGATGCCCGACATGATCGGGCTCGAGCCGGGCGCCCTCACTCGCCAGTATCAGGACTTTCTGATGCCGGTGCAGGACTGCGCGGCCAGGACCTGGGGTGAGGATTGGCAGTCGAAGTTCTACCCGCTGGCCGTCGAGCAGTCGCGGCTGGGCAACGACCCGAGTGACGAGAACTTCTACGGCCTGCCGATCCTGACCCAGACCATCAACCTCTGGTATACCATTCCCATCATGGAGCAGGCCGGCGTCGAGCCGCCCAAGACTTATGAGGAGATGAAGGCTGCTGCCGAGAAATTCAGCGGCCTGGGCGTGGCGCCGCTGCTGGTGGGTGCCGCCGACGGCTGGCTGCGCCGCGATATTTACATGCAGCTCATTCACAATATCGCACCCGGCCTGATATACCAGGCCGAGGCCGGCGAGAAGAAGTTCACCGAGGCGCCATTCATCGAGGCAATGCAGTGGTGGAAACGGCTGTTCGATGACGGCGTGATCCAACCAGGCGCCCTTGGCTTGTCGGCCTATCCTGGCTCGATGGAACTGATCGAAGGGGAACGGGCAGCCATGTTCCCGATGGGCGCCTGGTGGATGCAGCAAGCGGCTCGGCCAAACCCGCCGCCACTGTCGCAGGGTCTGAGCGGATATGCGCCGATGCGCTTTCCAGACGTAACTGGCAAGGGTGCTCCCGAAGATCTGCTGGGCGGCATCGATGTCATGATCGGCATCACCAAGTCGGCCAAGGACCCTGAAGCGGCGTGCAAGGTGCTGACGGATTGGGTGGCCGGTGCGGCCGCACAGGTGCTGATTGACAGCTTCAACGACCTGCCGGCCGTTAAGGGTATTACCCCTGCAAAGTTCGAGACGGACAACCAGCGTCAGGTCTGGGAGACGCTGACGGGCTGGCTGGAGAAGGTGAAGTACGCAAGGCAGCTTCGTTCTCCAGCGGTCAAGCAGGCGTTCGAGGACAACCTTGCTGCCGTCGCTGCCGGCGATGTGACCCCGGAAGTGGCCATGGAAAACGTGCAGGCCGCCTGGGAAACCACCAAGGCCAAGTGAGCGATGACGGGAGGGCGCGCGGGCCTGCATGGGCCTGCCCTCCCGTCGGCCGATTCTTGCAGGACTGCGCTCGGGCGATTGATCCAATGTCTATCGGCAGCAAGCTTACGGCACCCGGAACAGCCGGAGGCCGCGACCACCGGCAAAAAGCAGCGTGGGTATCCTACGTCCCGACCAGCACCTCCACCCGTCAAGGCTACCTTTTTATCTCGCCGGCGATGATCCTGTTCGCAGTCTTCGTTCTCTACCCAATGTGCTACATCTTGCAGGCAAGTTTCTACGGCTGGGACGGCATCGGCGAAGCCACGTTCATCCAGCTCGACAACTACCTGCGCCTGTTCACTGCCGACCCGGCCTTCCGCCTGGCATTGCGCAATGCTGTCTACTGGGCGCCGCTGACCATCTTCCCTCAGATGCTGCTGGGCTTCACCATCGCGTACATCCTCACCTCCGGGGTGCCCGGGCAGACCGTGCTTCGAGCGATCTTCTACATCCCGGCGATCATCTCGCCGGTGGTGGTCGGCATCGTCTGGCAACGGATCTACAATCCGTTCGGTGGTCTCTTGTCCGATGTCGGCCTCGCCACCGGCTGGAGTTTCCTGCTCACCCCGTTCCTGGCCGACACCAAGACGGCGATCTTCGCCGTCATCCTGGTGAACGTCTGGCAGTGGACCGGCTTCTCGATGCTGCTATACATCGCCGGGATCCAGGGGTTGCCCAATGAGGTGTTCGATTCGGCGAAGGTCGAGGGCGCTACGAGCTGGCAGACGGTCCGCTACATCGTCTGGCCGATGCTCCGCCACGTCCATCTGACCCTGATCCTGCTCGGCATCATCGGAACGCTGCAAACCTTCCCGCTGATCTACATGATGACCAGCGGCGGCCCTAACCACGCTACTGAGACGCTGCCCAACTACATTTTCCAGCAGGCCTTCCGGCTCCAGAGCATGGGCTATGCCTCGGCGATCTCCGTCGTGCTTGTCTTTCTGGCGCTTGCCCTCAGCCTGTTTCAGGTCCGGGTGCTGGGCGCCCGTTTCGCCCTCTCCCAGTGAGGCACCAATCCATGCAACTGACGCGCAACGAACGGCGTGCCGGCTTGGCTGTGGTCACTGGCCTTGCCCTGGTCTGGCTGGTGCCGGTTGCCATGATGCTGGCGGTGGCCTTCATGCCACCCGGCACGCGTGCGCCGGCCTTCGGCGGCCTGGCGATCGAGGGCATCAGCACCGCCAACTTCCAGGCGGTGTTCCAGGATGCGCCCATCGTCCGCCACCTGGTCAACAGCCTGATCATCACCGGCGCGTCGGTCGCCCTGGTCGTCCTGTTGGGCTCGCTTGCCGCCTACGGCTTTTCCCGTGTTGCGTTCCGCGGCAAGGAGGTCTGCTTCTACCTCCTGATCCTCACCCTGATGCTGCCGATCCCGGGCCTCATCGTGCCCCTGTTCCAGATCAACAAGCAGCTTGGCATGCTCGACAGCTATATGGGCCTGATCCTGCCCTATACCGCGCTCGGAACCCCATTTGCCGTGATCGTCCTGCGCAGTTTCTTCGATACCTTGCCGCGCGAACTGGAGGAAGCAGCCACCATCGACGGCTGCTCGCTGTTCGGCATCTGGTGGCGGATCATCATGCCGCTGAGCTGGCCCGCGGTCTCGGTCGTGGTGATCTTCCAGTTCATGACCTCGTTCAACGAGTTCATCCTGGCCCTCGTCACCATCGACAGCACCGAGTTGAAGCCCCTGACCCTGGTGCCGCTGATCTACTCCGGCCAGTTCATGGCGCGGCCAGGCGTCATGTTCGCCGTCCTGACCCTGATCACGCTGCCCGTGATCCTGGTCTATGTGCTCATGCAGCGCTTCATGATCCGGGGCCTGACCGCCGGTGGCGTGAAAGGCTGAGCCCGGGATCTTCGCCTCTTGCCAGCGCCTTCAATCCAGCGACACTGCCGGCCGGCATGAAGAGGCAGGTTATGCGGTCGCTGTGGCAGGGGCAGCTTTGACCTTTGCCATAGGATGAGGAGCAGAACCTGATGACTGACCTGGGCGGCCGCACGATCCTCGTCACGGGTGCCAGCGGTGGCATCGGCGGTGCGACGGTCCGGCACCTTTGTGCAGCCAACGCCGACGTCATCGCGAGCGGTCGTGCCGAAGACGCCCTTGCGGCACTGGCGAAGGAAACGGGCTGCCGGACGCTGCCCTTCGATCTTTCCTGCGAGGATTCCGTGCGCACGGCGCTGGAAGGTCTGGACCTGTGGGGCGTCGTGAACTGTGGCGGCTTTGGCGGCGAGATCGCCACGCCCATGGATACTGACATCGCGATCTTCGACAAGGTCATCAGCATCAACACCCGAGGTGCCCTGCTGGTCACCAAGTATGCTTCGCAGTCGATGGTCCGCCTGGGCAAGGGTGGAGCCATCGTCAACGTGTCAAGCCAGGCGGCACTCGTAGCGCTGCACGGGCACATCTCCTACGGCGCATCCAAGGCCGCCTTGGACAACATCACGCGCGTCTCGGCGCTGGAACTCGGAAAGTACAAGATCCGCGTCAACAGCGTGAACCCCACCGTCGTGATGACCGACATGGCGGCCGGCTATTGGGGACGTCCGGACGTCGCGAAGCCCTTCATGGAGCAGATGCCCTTGGGGCGCTGGGCAACGGTGGATGAGATCGCCGCTCCCATCGTCTTCCTGCTCAGCGACGGTGCGGCCATGATCACGGGCGTCTCACTTCCGATCGATGGTGGCTACACCTGCCGGTGACCGTGGGATGTCACATGCTCATGCCTTCAGGAAGGGCATGAGCCGCCATGTGATCGGGCACGCTAGGCTGGAACCGCCGCCATGGGTCTTGCGACCTCCCGGATAGGCAGGTGGATGAGCGCGCTGAAGGCGCCGATGCCTACCCCGATCCACCACGCCGCGCCATCATACAGGCCTGGAGGCACGAGTCGTCGACTTGGACGAACCAGCCATGACACACGTCATGCCCAGCCAGTTGCCGTACCATGCGGACTTGGCCAGCTTCGACCGCAAAGGCCGTGTGATCCTCCGGGTAAGGCTCTCTCGCCGCTATGTCTGCTCGATGAACCGTCTTCTGTTGGGGCAGAGAATGTGGACGAGGAGGAGGATGCAGGAACGTAAGGTGCCTCGCACCATGTTCTCAGTTTGCCTGAAGGACGATGAGGTCGTGTGGCTTGCTCGCGACCTTGAGGTTGGCAAGATCAAGCAGCGTGAAGCGCCCGGCCGTCAACCAGCCGCCCGTGTCGATATGGTAGACGTTGCCCAAGACTGCCGGTTGCCGCACCGGTGTGTGACCTACCACCACCGCGCGCACACCGGCCACGCCTTCAAGGTTACCCTCCTCGAGCCGGGCACGTGACCACAT
>NZ_DATAGQ010000148.1:0-75173 GCF_036263595.1 Geminicoccus sp.
CTCTGAGCTGCGGGAGGGCCTCAGCCGCTGGATTGGCTACTACAATGCCCAGCGCCCTCACTCATCTCTGGCCGGTCGCACACCCGATGAGGCATACGGAGCAGCTGGCATCGAGAGATTGGCGGCCTGACGACAACCAGAGCCAAGCTTATCCCAGCCGCCAAACTGCCCGAGGGTATGGAACCACCTCTGTTCGCCGTCGAAAAGCGACAACGATCGCCTCTTCGGCCTCAGTCAGGACAGAACGGCGTGGCCGGCTCGGCCCCATTGGTGCATCGGCGGTGAACGTGCGTCGGCGCCACTTCGCGACGGTCTTCAAAGTTCAGCCCGTAGCGGATGGCCAGGGTGCGGGTCGCTTCTTGCGACGCTTGGAACTCGGCTGAGATGCGCGGCGTCGTACGGGCTGAGCCATGAAGACCTGCTACCATAGTGCATCCTCCCTTTCACGGGACAATGCACCACGACACTCCGAGACCATACAGCTAGTGCCCTGCCTCGGGCGGATGGTTCAGGACGGGTTTGGCCGTCGCCTTCGGTTGCAGTCCGGACAAGGGGCTCGAGATTGGTTGGTTGTGGCGGCGATCCAGCGCTCGGTCCCCGTTGCTGGGTCCTCGGCCGAACGGAAGACGCTCCGTGGCAAGGCTTTCCGGGTGAGGTCGCAGAAAAGGCTCGCCACGGCACTTGCCCTAGGTGTTCGGTCTCGGGGTATCGTGGTGCGTTGTCCCGTGAAAGGGAGGATGCACTATGGCAGCAGGTCTTCATCGCTCAGTCCGAACGACGCCGCACGTCTCAGCCGAGTTCCAAGCGTCGCAAGAAACGACCCGGACCTTGCCTGCCAGCTACGGGCTGAACCCGAAGACCATCGCCAAGTCGCGGCGTCGGACCACGATCATCGATTGGCGGATGGGCCATGGTCGTCGAGTTTTGGTGGCGCACCCTCCTGCCGCAGGGCGGCGTCCCGCGGTGCCTGCGCGAGGCTGTTCCAGGACGTTCCCGCAATGCGTCCCTGCATCTCTGCTGTGCAACGGCCTTTGAAGCACTGCCGACATCTATTCGAGGGATCGGGCTCATGCCGATGGCATGTTCCGCCTGCCAAAGGACGAGAAGAAAGCCTCCAGGCGCAGAGGTCTCGCCTACACGCAAGCCAGCGGTGCCACGTTCCCCTAGCGCCAGCACATCGTGCTGACCGATCATGGCATGGCCCCTACCGACCAGACCCGAGAACCGCGGCCGCTGTCCAAGAGATCGAGGCTCACTTCAGCAGCCACATCTTCCACGGCGCCTGCGACACACACGGCATCAACCATCGCCTCACCAAGCCCTGCCACCCCTCCCGGCCGTCCTGAGCCGCCCCTCTTCAAGGAACGGATCATTGTCGGCCCGTTCTGCGGCTCAACCCTGTCAGATGATCGACGAGCGGCCAGACCGTCCGGATGAACCGGACCGGAGGCCGCGCTGAAGACGTCCCACTACGCGGAGCTTCAGGCACTCCCGGCCCACGTCCTCACCTTGGCCTGCAACTTCGCCAAGCATCTGACGGCGCTGCGATGTCGGGCACCGTTCCTGCCCTCCTGCGACGCCTTAAAAATCCAGCCCGTCGGCCTTCAAGAGCAACCCGCACCACCTCATCCCTGGACCGCACGCTTCGCGCTGCGGCTTGGCCGGCCTCACATCAAGGGCGATTGTCTTCGGTCCACGAGCCGTGGCGGCGCTGCAGAAGGCAACTATCTGCCCGAAGTGCGGGCCGATCTCCGGCCAGGGCCCGCGGACTGCCATATCTCCAGGAGGATCATCCCTCGGCAGTCTCCGACGAGCGGGAAGAAGGCAGTGGCATGTTTCAAGCTGCTCCGGTCCCACCCGCAGGTTCGAGTTCTCGCTCTGAACGCGATGGAGGCCGGCGCCCAGCCCTTGCATGGGCGCAATGCTTCGGGTTGGCGCACGCCAGCAGCGCAGCACTAAGGCTAGACATCAGGCGTGGTGGTCTCCCAGCTGGATCCATCGGCGGGGTCTGCCCGACCGTTGGAGGAGGGGTTCGAGAGGCGGCTTGGCTTTGGTGGCTTGCTGTCAGCCTCGGATCAGGCGGATGCGCCGGCCACGAATTGGACCGGCAATACTACTTCGCGATCGGAGAAATGCCCATTCTCCAGCCGCCCGAGCATGGTCTGCGCACCCCGTTCACCCATCTCGTAGGCGGCGGAACGGATCGTCATCAAGGGAGGATCGGCGAAGTCCATGAACGGGAAGGCATTGAACCCCGTCACCCCTACGTCCTGCGGCACTTGGAGGCCGTGGCGCCGCAGCACGTGGAGAGCGGCAATCGCGATCTGGTCGTTCTGGCCCAGGATCAGGTCCGGGGGCTGTTCCCGATCAAGGTAGCGATTGATCGCGTCGGCGATCATCTCGTTGCTGGTTTCATCGCACTCGACCAGGTCGACATGCACGCCATCGGCTTCGAGCACGGATCGGATGCCTGCCACGCGCTGCTCCACCGCAGGCCAAGGCACCGTGGACACCACGACGACCGCCCGCCGCGGCTTTCGTTTCAGCAGCGCCCTGGCAAGGATCGTAGCGCCGCCCCTGTCGTCCTGCCGGATGAAGCAGGCATCCTGCAGGGACGGAGTGGCTAGGTCCTGGAAGACGACGATCGGCTGGCCGAGCCTGGCAATCCGCCGCATCACGGCGATCCGCTGTCGTCGCGTACCCGACAGGCTCAGGCACAGTCCGTCCACGGCCGAGCCTCGAATGAGGAAGGACGATTCCACCTTCCCCGGCAGGATCCCATCCAGCAGCAGGCCGAAGCCGCGCGAGTTCAGGTAGTTGGCAAGGCCCGCCACCAGGTTGGTGGTGAAGGGATCGGCCAAGAACCGCGGCGACGGGTCGAGGATCACCAGACCGACCGTGGAGTACCTCTGGGTCCGCAGGTTTCGTCCCATGCGATTGGGCCGGTAGCCAAGTTCCTGGACAGCCGCCTCGACCTTTGCGCGGGTCACTGCCGACACGCCCGTCTCGATGCCGTTGACGACCTTCGACACCGTGGCGGTCGAAACGCCGACACGGGCTGCGACGGCATGGATGGTCGGGCGCTGCGCCATGGGATCCTGTTCTCCAGCCGCCGGCCGTAGGGGCGTTGACGCGCCAAGGGAAGAATATTAGCGTCGATGTTAATCGTTTAACATCCTGGTACCAGTCATGATCCTCGACTTTGCCGCCCTGAAGCCGCGTCTCTACTCGGCGGTCCTGTCCGACGTCCTGGACGGGTTCGGGCGCATGGAGCAGGCGATGCGTCCGTTCGTGCGTCCGCTGGACGAGGATCTCGTGCTGTTCGGGCGTGCCCGCACCGGGCTCTACATGAACACCTACGCGGTGGCGGAGGGCGAGAACCCCTACGAGATCGAGATCGCCCTGATCGACGACCTGAAGAAGGACGATGTCGCGATCTTCGGCTGCGACGGGCCGACCACCCGGATTGCACCGTGGGGCGAGCTGCTGAGCACGGCGGCCAGCATGCGAGGTGCGGCCGGCTGCGTCACCGATGGTCTGGTGCGCGACGTCCGCCACATCCGGGCCATGAAGTTCCCGGTGTTCCATGGCGGGATCGGACCGCTCGATTCGCGGGGCCGCGGCAAGATGATGGCGATGGACATCCCGATCATGTGCGGCGGCGTCAAGGTGACGTCGGGTGACCTCGTCTTCGGCGATGTCGACGGTCTCGTGATCATCCCGCAGGACATCGCCAACGAGGTGATCGAGGCAGCACTCAAGAAGGTCGAGAGCGAGAATCTGACCCGCCGCCTGCTGGAGGAGGGTCAGCTGCTGGGCGACGTCTATGCCAAGTACGGGGTGCTCTGAACCGGCACGGAAAAACGAAGCCGGCATTCCAGTCGGATTGGTGAAAGAGAGGGAAGCAACCATGAAACTGTACTGGGGTTTGGCTGCGTTCGCTGGAGCGTTCGCGATGGTCGGGGCGTCAACTGTCACGATCGCCGCCGAGTTCAGCATCCGGGGAAGTCACGCCGAGTCGACGGAAAGCCCGCTGCACAAGGGCTGGCAGGTCTTCGAGGCCTATGTCGAGAGCGCCAGCGGCGGCCGGGTCGAGGTCTCGATTTCGCCTGCCAGCCAGCTCGGCTCGATCAAGGACGCGTTGGAACAGGCCAAGATCGGCGCCATCGAGATGGCGCAGGGCGATGAGCAGAACCTCGACGGCTTCTACAAGCCGATGATGATCCTGGCGACGCCATACCTGTTCGCCAACGACGAGGAGGGCCAGCGCTTCTTGGACTCCGATTTCTTCATGGAAGTCCGCGAGAAGATGGCCAAGGAGTCCGGCCTGCGCTTTCTTGCAGCCTCGTCCTACGGCTTTCGCTGCTTCACCAACAACGTAAAGCCGATCAAGTCGGCCGCCGACATGGCCGGGATCCGCATGCGGGTGCCGCCCAGCCCGATGTCGCTCGCCATGGTCGAGGCGATGGGCGGCTCGCCGACGCCGGTGCCCTGGGAAGAACTCTACGGCGCCATGCAGTCGGGCGTGGTGGACGGGCAGGAGAACCCGGTCGGGGTGGTGCTCGACTACTCGTTCTACCAAGTGCAGAAATACCTGACGCTGGACAACCACCAGCTCGGCCTGAACTCCCTCATGATCAACGAGCAGTTCTTCCAGAGCCTGCCTCCGGAACTGCGGGCCGTCGTGGTGACCGGCGCCCGGATGGCGGCGGCTACCGAATATGGCGAACGCAATTATCAGGCGCGGGTCAGCGCGGTGGAGAAGCTGCGCGGGAACGGCATGGAAGTCTACGCACCGACTCTCGAGGAAATCGAAACTTTCCGTGCGGCCACGAAGGAGCCGATGCAGGCCTATCTGAAGAAGGAACTCGATCCCGGCTATGTCGACGCGGTCTACAAGGAGGTCGCCGACATCCGCGCTGCCCTCGTCTCGTCCGTGTCCGAGTAAGCGAGCGCTCCGTTCCTGATCGACCACGTCCCGGACCAGGGCCTGGTCCGGGACAAGACGGAGAGGCTCCGTGACGTCCCTTGCCTTCTGGGTGAACCGCATCACCGACGCCATCCTGGTCCTCGGCATCGCCGTGATCGCCGCCGTCCTGGTGACGCAGGTCTTCTGCCGCTACGTCCTGCACGCCGCCCTGCCCTGGCCGGAAGAGCTGGCGCAGATCCTTCTCGTCGTCATTTCCTTCCTCGGCATGTATCGCGCCTTCGGCAAGGACCAGCACATCCGCATCGACTGGCTGCCCAAGCACTCCAGGCCGGTACGCCTGCTGCGTGCGCTGAGCCTCCTGCTGGTGGCAGGTTTCCTGGCCTATATCGGCCTTGGAGGCTGGTGGCTCGCCACAGGTGCCTGGGATCAGCCCACGACCGCGCTGCGTCTGCCGACGGCGATCCCCTATCTGATCATGCCGCTGGCATGCCTGCTCTCGATAGCGGCCGTGGCTGCCGCCATCCGTACTGCGCTGATGGCCTCGTCCAGGTCGGCCAAAGCACCATGATCACCGCCCTGGTCGTGCTGCTTCTCGTCTTTCTTCTGGCGGTCGAGACCCCCGTCGCCTTCGCCGTCGGCCTCTGCGCGCTTGCGGGACTTCTCATCGGCGGTTTCGGCAACGCCGCCGCCGCAGCCCAGCGCATGTATGCCGGCATGAACAGCTACGGGCTGCTGGCGCTGCCTCTCTTCATCCTGGCTGGCAACCTGCTGGTCGCCGGCGGCGTCATCCAGCGTCTGGTCGACTTCGCCGATCTCGTCGTCGGACGCATCCGCGGCGGGCTCGCCTACGTCAACCTGGTGTCCAACCTGATGATGGCGGGCGTGTCCGGTTCCGCCACGGCAGACACGGCGGCCCTGGGATCGGTCATGGTGCCCATGATGCGCTCGCGCGGCTACACAACCGACTTCGCTGCAGCCCTCACCATTTCCGGCGCCATTATCGCGCCGATCATCCCGCCAAGCCTGATCATGGTCATCTATGCCATTCCGACCAGGCTTTCGATCGGCGCCATGTTCTTTGCCGGCATCCTGCCGGGCCTCCTGATCTTCGCCCTGCTCACGCTGTACGTGGCCTATGCCTGCCGCAACCAGCCAGTCCTGGAAGGCGGAAGGCGCCCCGGGCGAAGCCTGTTCCGCTCGATCCTCGACGCGGTCCCGATCCTGGTCGCACCGGTCATCATCGTCGGCGGGGTGCGCGGCGGAGTCTTCACGGCGACCGAAGCGGCGGCGGTTCTGTGCGCCTATGCCTTGTTCCTCACCTGCGTTCTCTATCGCGCGGTCGACCTGACCGGCTTGGCCAAAGTGTTCCGTGACAGCGCGCTGACGACGGCAACGGTGATGATCGTGGTTGCGACCTCCACCCTGTTCGCCTGGTTCTTGGCGATCGAGAGCATCCCGCAGGCGGTCACCGCCCTGTTCCTGTCGATCTCGGACAATCGCTACGTCTTCCTGATCATCGTCAACATCTTCCTGCTGTTCGTCGGCTGCTTTCTCGACACCGTGCCCGCCATCCTCATCTTCGTTCCGATCCTTCAGCCGGTAGCGGTCAAGTTCGGCATCGACCCCATCCACTTCTCGATCATCGTCATCGTGAACCTGATGGTCGGCCTCAACACGCCGCCGATCGGCACCAACCTGTTCGTGATCTCCTCGATCAGCGGCCGTTCGATGGCAGCCATCACGCGGGCGCTGTTGCCGCTCTACACCGTCAAGATCGTAGCGCTCCTCCTCATCACCTATGTCCCGTTCATCTCGCTCTGGCTGCCGCGTGCTGCAGGGCTGATCCGATGACGGTCGATCCTCGGGAACTTTTCATGCGCCCCTTGGTCCTGCACCCGGACGTTCAGTTCAGCGGCCCCGCCGACATCGAGGCCAGCGTCTATGGCAGCGCGTTCGAGGCCTGGACGACGCAGTCCACCGACCTAGCCAGGATCCCGGACGAGGTATGGGCACGGGCCGCAGCCATGGTTTGCTACCACGAGATCACGGTGACGCCGGCGGTGCTCGACCGCATGCCGCACTGCCGTGTGGTCGTTCGCGCTGGCGTCGGCTTCGACAACATCGATCTGGCGGCTGCCGCCGAGCGCGGCATCGCGGTCTGCAACACGCCCGACTATGGCACGACCGACGTCGCCGACCATGCCATTGCCCTGACGCTCGCGATCCTGCGCGGTATCACCGGCTACGACGACCTCGTCTTCGCGGACCCGGTCCGCGGCTGGGACTTCGCCGCGGTGCCGACCGTGCGGCGCCTGTCCACCCAGACGTTCGGTGTCGTTGGCCTGGGCAGGATCGGAACGGCGACGGCCCTGCGAGCCAAGGCGCTCGGCATGCGGGTAGTCTTCCACGATCCGTACCGCCCCACCGGAACTGAACTGGCGCTCGGGATGGAACGGGCGGCCTCGCTCGGCGAGTTGCTGCGGCAGGCGGACATCGTCTCGCTGCATACGCCGTTGACCAACGAGACACGGCATTTGATCGACGAACCGGCGCTGGCCTCGATGAAGCCCGGCGCGGTCCTGGTCAACACGGCCAGGGGTGGTGTTGTCGACCTGTCGGCGCTGGCCAGGGCCCTGCTCGATGGGCATGTCGGCGCAGCAGCACTCGATGTCCTGGAGAGTGAGCCGCTCTCTGCCGAGCATCCACTCATGCTGGCATGGCGCACACCCGGCTCGCCCTTGCGCCACCGCTTGGTGGTCACGCCGCACGCGGCCTTCTACAGCCCCGCCAGCCTGATGGACCTCCGGCGCAAGTCGGCCACCACCGCGGCATCCTACCTGCGCGAGGGGTATTCCCGGGACTGCGTCAACGCCGAGCGCATCGATCAGGCAAAGGCGGCGGCACGGGCTGGGATGATGGGTCCCGCGGGCTGATGCCGGCGGAGATGCGACAGACGGAAAGGCGACGATGACTCTCTGTTCCTTCGAGCGATCCAGGCAGCGTATCGCCGAGGCGAGCCGCCTCATCCCGGGTGGCGTCAGCAGCCACTTTCGGTTCGGCGTCTCCCCCACGCCGCTGGTGATCGAACGCGCCGACGGCGTCTATCTCTACGATGCCGACGGCAACCGGCTGATCGACTATTATCTGGCATTGGGGCCGATGATCCTGGGCCACACGCCAGTCGACGTCATTGAGGCCGCAAGAGCGCAGCTCGAGCGCGGCATCCTCTATGGCGGCCAGAGCGAGCTCGAGTTCGACGCCGCGCGGCTGGTCTGCGAGATGGTGCCCTGCGCGGAGCGGGTCCGCTTCGCCTCGTCAGGATCCGAGGCCGTGCAACTGGCGTTGCGCCTGGCCCGCGCCACCACGGGCCGCAAGACCGTCTTGAAGTTCGAGGGGCATTATCATGGCTGGCTGGACAGCGTGCTCTGGAGCGTGGGGACGCCACCGGACGATCTCGGACCAGAAGCGCAGCCGATCCCGTTTGCCGGCAGTTCCGGCCAGGACCCGATGGCGGGCGCGCATGTCGAGGTGCTTTCCTGGAACCGGACGGAACAGGTCGTCGAGCGGCTGGCGCGCGGCGATGTCGCCGCGGTGATCATGGAACCCATGATGTGCAACAGCGGCGGGATCCTGCCGCTGCCCGGCTATCTGGAGGCGGTTCGCAAGGCGTGCACGGACAGCGGCACCGTGCTGATCTTCGACGAAGTGATCACCGGCTTCAGGGTCGGACCGGGTGGCGCCCAGCAGCGCCTGGGCGTCACGCCCGACCTGGCGATCTTCGCCAAGGCCATCGCCAACGGCTTCTCGGTGGCAGCCGTCGCGGGCCAAGCTCGCTTCATGGACCAGTTGGCGCACGGCGGCATCATTCACGGCGGCACCTACAATGCCCAATCGATCGCCATGGCGGCCACGATCGCGACCTTGAAGCGTCTCAACACGCCTGGCGTTTTCGAGATGATGGAAGAGCGGGGCCAACGGCTGATGACGGGCCTGAGCGACGCGCTCAAGGAAGCCGGCATCCCTGCCACCGTAAGGGGGCTGCCCCAGATCTTCAGCGTGGCCCTCGGTCTGAAGACACCGCCCGTCAACTACCGCGACACGCTGGCAACCGACCGCAAGAGGTACATCCGGTTGACCACGGCCATGCTGGAGCGTGGCGTGCGCGCCCTGGAGCGTGGTGCCTGGTTCCTGTCGACGGAGCACGACGACGAGATCATCGCCACCACGATCGCAGCGTTCCGCGAGGCGCTCGCGACGATCCGGACCTGAAGCCTACTAGGGTCGTCGCGGCCGACTGGACCCCATGCGGAACCGCCGCCAGGTCCATGCGCGAATGCTCCGCCGACTATCGGGACGTGGATGGGGTTCATCCTCGACGGGCCATGCCTGCAGGCTGGTCACTTTGGCGGATCTCGACTGCCCCGCATGCTAGCGAGGTGGCGTGGCTTGGAGGATGAGAGGTGCGGGAGCCGGTCATACCTGACGCGCCGTAGGTCTTGCGTCAGTGGACTGGTCGATGACTGCCCAGTCGCCACGTTTCATCGTCATCTCGTCGCCAGGACCATCAACCAGCAGTCGAATATTCTCCACAGATTCGTATAATTCAGTTGATGAGATCGGTTGCCATTTCAACTTCAGGGTGAGAAACCGGCCCAAGCACCTGTCAGGGTGCGGGTTTCTCTGGAGGTTCCATGGCACCACCTGCGCCGTCGCCGCCCCGACGCAGGTCGACGCTCTCCATCGCCAAGCCCATCCTGGTCCAACCGCGCAATGGCCGGCGCCCCTCGCCCGGCGCAGCTGTTTCTCGCTGGCACGCGTTCTCTCTCGCCGTTCATGGGTCCGCCAGGACTGCGTCGACAGCACTGGTACTGCTGGCTCTGCTGTCCGTCACACCTGCCCAGGCGGGTTCGGCCGGCGATGCCTGGACCGATGCACTGCTGGCCGCCCGCATCACACCCAGCGGATCGCTGACACCCTCCAATCGAGCCAACCTGGAGATCATTCGCGCCGACCGCATCCAGGCTGCCCTTGCGCAGGATGTGCCGAGCCTGCTCCAGGAGGTTGCCGGGATCGACCTGTCGGAGCGGACGAGTCCCTCGCCCGACGCCATGTCGATCGGCGGCTACGCGGCACCCCGTCAGTCTGCGGCCACCCTGCTGGTCAACGGGCAGGAGGTGCGGTCAAGCCATTCCGATGCGATCGGTTTGTCGAGCCTGCCGATCCAGATGGACGAGATCCGCCAGATCGAAATCCTGCGCAGTAGCGACGCCCCCGTCGGCCGTGAAGGCCAAGCCGAGCTCGTCAACATCATCACGGCGGATCCAGCGCTGGATGGCGCCAGCTTTCTCTCCGCCACGATCGGGAATGACGACGTGGCCGAAGACCAAGCGCCATCGGCATGGCGATGGAGCCTGTCCGCCGGATGGCGCTCGCCCAGCTTGGCGGGCGGAGATCATGGGGCGGATCCAGGCGCGGCTGACACCCGGGACGGGATCGGCGACTACCAGCTTCATCTGGCGTCGCGCACTCTCTGGCGTTTCAGCGAGGCAGGGTTCCTGGAGCTGAAGGGCCATCACGCCGAGGCAAGCCGCGCGCCGATTTCGAGCGATGGAGCGCCGGGTACAGAGCTCGTTCGCGACAAGGTCGCGGTGCGTTTCGCCAGCGACAGCCCGTTCGGGTTTCTCCAGGCCCGGGCCTACACGGACCGCTGGTTCGACGACCGCACGGGGACCGGGCATCGCATCAGCGCGGTCTCGCTCGACGACGCCATCGTGCCGTTCGCGGACAATGTTCTCGTCCTGGCTGGCGAGGTCCTCGAGTTTGCCAGCGCTGATCAGACGTCCCGGCGCCATCTTACCGCCAGCGCCACCTGGAACTGGGCAGGTCCGTCCAGCCTGAGTGCCAAGAGCGGCATTCGCCTCGATCAGGTCCAGCCAGGAGCGGATCGGCATGGGCAGCTCGCGGACCCTGCAAGACTGGTAAGCTACCATGCAGACTTGGTCTGGCAACCAAGCGACCGCTCGCGCCTGCGCCTGCAAACCAGGCGGGGAACCCGGCTGCCGCCGATGATTGGCGGCGGCTGGACCCATGATCCCGTGCGCTGGAGCTTGCGCCAGGATCCGGACCTTCATGCCGAGACCGCCAGCCACCACAGCCTGGACTACGAGCAGCGGCTGGGCGACGGGTCGATCCTGTGGCGCTCCGGCCTGTTCATCCGTCACGACTTCGCCCCGGCCTTCCAGGAGCTTGATGCCGATTGGACGATCGGCAGTGCTGCCGGTATTGCGCCGCATGATGACGTCCGGATCTTCGGTGGCAGTTGGTCCTTGTCGCACGATCCACTGCAGGGCTGGCGCTGGGGGGTCGGCTACGGCATGGCCGTCGCGATGGGTCAGCACCAGCCGACCCCATCGGGGGTATCGACACCGGTGGGCGCCGGTCGCACCACTACCACGACCCATGTCGCCAGGCTCCGGATCGGGCATATCTGGGGCCGCCGGGACACTGGCCTGTTTGCACAGGCAACCGTGACGCCAGCCGAGGCGGACCGGCATGACCAACCTTCGGCAGGAAGGGACGACGCCGGGGACGAGACGACTCTCATTACCAGGATCGCCTATCGGCTATCCGACCAGGCAAGCGTCGCCTTCGTCGCCGCCAGCGCGAAGGCCCATCGTGGCAGCCCGGCGCGTGATCCAGAGCCCGAACTGGAAGCCTATCTTACGCTCAAGATCGCGCTGGCGCCCACCACCCGCAGCGACGGCTCCACCCCTTCCCTGCGCCAGATGGCGATGGCGGACTAGGACACACCTCATGCAGAGTGGACCTGCAGGGAGATACTGGCGCAACTGCACCGGCTGCCCAGATAGTTCGGCTCATTTGGCCAACTGATAGTGAGCACCACGGAGATCATTCCGTGACCCAAACAAATCAAAGAAGCACTCGCCGATCGCAGCCGAGCAATATCGGCGCCAATGAAGCCTGAAGGTCAATAAGCAGAGCCGCAGCGTCGATTTCTGCATCCATGCCGCAAGGGAGTTGGCGGGCAAGGTCGGATCACCTGTCGAGGCCGCTTATATCGAGCCGCCCGGAGCAGCCTCCGGCAACCCTGGCTTTGCGGAACCTACCGGGCGCTATTCCACCGGCGGCCGGATCTTCTCAAGCCGGTGCCGCAGGAAATCGATGAAGTGTCGGACCTTGGCCGACAGGTTCAACCGTTCGGGATAGACGGCGTAGATATGCGCCACACTGTGGTGCCGAGGCAGCACCACCCGCAGGCGGCCCGCAGCGATGTGCCGGTTCACGTCCCATTCAGACCGCATCATGATGCCGAGCCCCTGAATGGCCCAGTTCACCGCGATCTCGCCGTCATTGGTGGACAGCGTGCCGCTGACCTTGACGCTGTCGCCCCCTTCAAAGCGCCAGACGTCGTACGCGTCGTGCTCTTGGCGCAGCACGATGCAGTTGTGGGCGGCAAGGTCGGCCAGACGTCGCGGCGTGCCGTGCCGGGCGAGATAGCTTGGCGCAGCGACGAGCAGTCGGCGGTTGCGCATCAGGAGTCGGGAGATCAGTCGCGATGAGGGCGGCAGGCCGAAGCGGATGCCCAGGTCGAATCCCTCTTCCACGAGATTGTGCGGCGCGTCCGACAAGACGAGTTGGGCCTCGACCTCCGGATGCTGGCCGATGAAGTCGCCGATCGCGGGTGCGATATGTTCGCGTCCGAACTGGAAGGTCGCGTTGACCTTGAGCAGTCCGCGGGGGCGCTCCCGCGAGCGGGCAAGAGACTGCTCGATCATCTCGATCTGGCTGGCGATCGCGAGCGCCGCCTCCAGGTACGCCTCGCCTTCGCTGGTAAGGCTCGTCCGCCGCGTGGTGCGGTTCATCAGCCGGGTGCCGAGCCGGTCCTCGATCCGGGCGAGGCGACGGCTGACGGCCGACGGAGAGATCCCCAGCTCCAGCGCGGCGCCGCTGAAGCTGCTCTGCCGGGCCAGCAGCGCAAAGAACTGCATGTCGCTGTCCAGTGTCATTCTTGCCTCCCGCGCAAAAATGATGTGACGGATGAGACATTATCAACCGTGGCGCACCAAGCTATTTTTCCGAGATCCGGGTTCGCGCTCACCGCGCGAAAGCGCGCGAGAAGCACATCGCCCGGTTCAGGGGAAGGCTGGCCGCCGCATGCATGGCAGCTTCTGCCTCTCCATGACCAACCGCCCGACCATCAATGGTCGGCACAGGGGAGGACGCCCGATGGCATCCAAGACACTTCTCGCCATGGCAGCCGCGGCCACACTGGGTCTCGCGGGCCAGGTTGCGGCGCAGGAGGCGTCGGACTTTCCGACCAAGCCCATGACCTACATCATCCCGTTCAACGCGGGCGGCGAATCCGACATCTCCGCGCGCTTCCAGCAGAGTGTCTGGAACAAGGTCACGGGGCAGGACGTCGTGATCCAGTACCAGCCCGGCGCCGGCGGTGCGCAGGCCTGGTCGCAGCTGAACCAGATCGCGGGCGACGGCTACACGATCATGGGCATCAACCTGCCCCACACGGTGCTGCAGCCGATGGAAGGCGAGTCCGGCTATCAGACCGACGATCTGACGCCGGTGCACTACTTCCACTACACGCCCGACGCGATCTTCGTGTCGAAGGACAGCCAGTTCCAGACGCTTGAGCAACTCGTCGAGTATGCCAAGGCCAACCCTGGCCTCGTGACCTTCTCGGGCTCGGGCTCAAACTCGTCTAACAATCTTGCCCAGGTGAAATTCGACGAGCTGGCAGGAATCACGACGACCTATGTGCCGTTCTCCGGCACGAGTCCGGCCATCACCGCGGTGCTCGGCAACCAGACGGTGGCCGGCTTCAACTACGCGACCTCGGGCGTGAGCCAGGGCGAGGAGCTGCGGATGCTTGCCGTCGCGTCCGACGAGCGGCTGCCGGCCTTCCCTGACGTGCCGACCTTTAAGGAACTTGGCTACGACCTCGTCGGCGGCGCCTATCGGGGCGTGGCGGTGCCGGATTCGACACCCGAGGAACTGCGGCAGCGGATCTCGCAGATCGTGCAGCAGATCAACGAGGACCCGGAGTTCCAGCAGAAGATGGAGGATGCAGGGTTCGTGCTGACCGACATCACCTATGACAAGATGCCGGCATTCCTGGAGGAGATGACGGCGGAATACACGAAGGGCGCCAAGGCCCTCGGCATCCTCCAGTAAGGCCGCCTCGGATGGACCTGCTCGGCTACCTGTTCGAGGCGCTCAGCCCGTTCAACCTGCTCCTTGCCATCGTCGGCGTGGTGCTGGGAACGGTGGTCGGCGCATTGCCTGGGCTTTCGGCGACCATGGCAGTGGCCGTGCTGGTTCCATTCACGTTCACGATGGACCCCGCCGCGGGCCTGATCGCGCTCGGCGCGATCTATACGGGCGCGATCTACGGCGGGGCCTTCGCGGCCATCCTTGTCAACACGCCGGGAACGCCGTCCTCGATCGCGACCACCTTCGACGGCTACCCGATGGCGCGGCGAGGTGATGGCGGGCTGGCGGTGACCCTCGCCACTATCGCCTCGGTGATCGGCGGCCTGATCGGCGCGATCAGCCTCCTTCTGCTGGCGCCGCCGCTTGCGCGGGTGGCGCTCGCCTTCGGTCCGCCGGAATATTTCTGGCTGGCCATCTTCGGACTGACGCTGATCTCGGCGCTCTCGGTCGGCAACACGCTCAAGGGGCTCATCGGCGCCTGCCTTGGCCTGCTGCTATCCATGGTGGGCGTGGCGGTGGTGGGCGGCGACGTGCGCTACACCGGCGGGATGCAGGCCTTTCTCGGCGGAGTAGACATCACCTCGGCGCTGATCGGGCTCTATTGCGTGCCCGTCATCATCGACCTCGTGGCGACGCGCGACCCGCACCTCAAGGTGACCGCCGGCGACGATGGCATCCGCCTCCGCGAGGCATGGGACATCACCTGGCGGCAGAAGTTCAACGTGATCCGCTCGTCGGTCATCGGCACCGTGATCGGCATCCTTCCCGGTGCTGGCGGCTCGATCGCCGGCCTCGTCAGCTATTCCGAGGCCCGCCGGTCCTCGCCCCGCTCGGCGCATTTCGGCAAGGGCGAGCCGGACGGTGTGATCGCGACCGAGGCCGCGAACAATGCGACGGTCGGCGGCGGCTTCATCCCGACCTTGGTGCTCGGGATCCCCGGCACGCCGCCCGACGCGATCATCCTCGGCGCGCTGCTCGTGCAGGGAATCAAGATCGGGCCCACGCTCTTCGCGTCCGAAGGGCACATCGTATACACCTTCATCTACGGCCTGCTGATCGCAACGTTGCTCATGCTCCCGATCGGGCTTCTGATCGGGCGTTACGCCTACAAGTCGGTCGTAGCGTTCCCCAAGGCGCTGCTGGTGCCCACGGTGGCTTTCCTGACTGTCGTCGGCTCGTTCGCGATCCACTCCAACCCTCAGGACACGCAGGTCATGTTCGGCCTGGGAGTCCTGGCCTGGGTTCTCAATCGCTACGGGTTCGCACCCTCGCCGATCGTGCTGGGCCTCGTCCTCGGCCAGATCGCGGAGCAGGGCTTCGTGCAGACCTACCTTATCGGGAACTCCACCCAGAACCTCGGCGGCATGTTCTTCGGCCGTCCGATCAGCATCGGCATCATCGCCGCCGCCCTTCTGACGCTGCTCTACCCATTCTGGGCCGGATGGCGTGCGCGGCGGCGTGCCGTCACGCCACTGACCGAGATCGCCGAGGCGGCGAGCGAGCGGCCAGGCGCTCTCGACTCTCCGCACCCCTTGCCCGAGGCCGAGCCTCCCGCTGCCCGTGGCCATGACTGGGGCGCGGTGGCGCTGGCGGCGATCATTTTCCTGATCGCGGTGAGCGCATTCTGGAGCACCCGCGGCATGTCGGCGATGGGCTCGATCTTTCCCACGACGATCTCGGTGGTCCTCGCCGCTCTGACGCTCGCCCTCATCGCGCTGGGCATCGCCGGACGCGGCCGCCCGGGGAAGGCCGAGACGATGGTGGGGCCTGTGTCGAATGCGCGTCGGGCCATCCTGGCCATCGTCTTCGGGATCTGGGTCTGGCTGCTTCCGATCGTAGGCTTGGCCGTAACGAGCCTCACGGCATTCCTGGCGCTGACGGCGGTGGGCGAGCACGAGGCGGTGCCAGTCCGTACCTGGGTCATCCGTGCTGTCGTCGCTGTGGCCATCGTCGCCGCGTTCTGGTGGCTGATGTCGGACGTGCTGCTCCTCCGGATGCCGAACGGCGTGCTGTTCTGAACAAGGGAAAAGGATGAAGACCTATCGGATCGCCGCGATTCCGGGCGACGGCATCGGCATCGAGGTCGTGGAAGCGGGGCTACAGGTGCTGGCCGCGCTCGCCGAACGAGACGGCGACTTCACCCTCGACGTCGAGCGGTTCGACTGGGGGAGCGAGCGCTACAAGCGCACCGGCGCGCTCATGCCTAAGGATGGGGCTGACCAGCTGCGCGCATTCGATGCGATCTTCTTCGGCGCCGTCGGCGCGCCCGACGTACCCGACCACCTGACGCTCTGGGGCCTGCGTCTGGCGATCTGCCAGCCGCTAGACCAGTTCGCCAATGTGCGGCCGACACGGATCCTGCCCGGTATCACCAGCCCGCTCCGCGGCGTGGACGAGGGCGACCTGGACTGGGTCATCGTGCGCGAGAACTCCGAGGGAGAGTATGCTGGTCAGGGCGGCCGGTCGCATCGCGGCCTGCCGCAGGAGGTGGCGACCGAAGTCTCGATCTTCACGCGAGCCGGGATCGAGCGGATCATGCGCTACGCGTTCGAGGTGGCACGGTCACGGCCGCGCAAGCTCCTGACTGTCGTCACCAAATCGAACGCGCAGCGCTACGGCATGGTCCTCTGGGACGAGATCGCGCGCGAGGTCGCTGCGGACTTTCCGGACGTGACCTGGGACAAGATGTTGGTCGACGCGATGACGGTCCGGATGACGCTGCACCCCAAGTCGCTCGATACCATCGTCGCGACCAACCTTCACGCGGACATCCTGTCGGATCTCGCCGCGGCACTCGCCGGCTCGATCGGCGTCGCGCCTACGGGCAACATCAACCCGACGGGACGCGCGCCCTCGATGTTCGAGCCGATCCATGGCTCGGCGTTCGACATCACCGGCAAGGGCATCGCGAATCCCATCGCGACGTTCTGGACCGCGTCGATGATGCTCGAGCATCTTGGCCAGCCGCACACCGCCGCGACCCTGATGCGGGCGATCGAGCGGGTTACGGCCGACCCGGCACTCCACACTCCCGATCTTGGCGGCACCGCCCGGACCGACGACGTCACCCGCGCCGTCATCGACGCAGTCCGCGGCCGCAACGACTGAAAGAAGTCAATGAGCACGAACCAGATGAAGATTGCGGTGATCCCCGGCGATGGGATCGGCAAGGAGGTCGTGCCCGAGGGCCTGCGCGTGCTCGAAGCCGCGGCCAGGCGGCACGGCCTCGGCTTCGACTTCGCCGAGCACGACTTCGCCTCGGTCGATTATTACCAGAAGCACGGCACGATGATGCCCGAGGACTGGAAGGACCGGCTCGCCGGCACCGATGCGATCTTCTTTGGCGCGGTAGGCTGGCCTGCGACGGTGCCCGACCATGTTTCCCTCTGGGGCTCGTTGATCCAGTTCCGTCGCGAGTACGACCAGTACGTCAGCCTGCGCCCCGCGCGCGCGATGCCGGGCGTCCCCTCGCCGCTCGCCGGCCGCAAGCCCGGCGACATCGACATGATGATCGTGCGCGAGAACACCGAAGGCGAGTATTCCTCGATTGGTGGCACGATGTTTCCAGGCACCGAGCGCGAGGTCGTGATCCAGGAGACGGTGATGACCCGGCACGGCGTCGACCGCATCCTGCGCTACGCCTTCGACCTCGCGATGAGCCGCGGCAGGCACCTGACCTCGGCCACCAAGTCGAACGGCATCTCGATCACCATGCCCTATTGGGACGGTCGCGTCGCCGAAATAGCCAAGGCCTATCCCGACGTGAAGGTCGACAAGTACCACATCGACATCCTGACGGCGCAGTTCGTGCTCCATCCGGACTGGTTCGACGTGGTCGTCGCCTCCAACCTGTTCGGCGACATCCTGTCCGATCTCGGGCCCGCCTGCACCGGGACCATCGGCATCGCGCCCTCCGGCAACATCAATCCCGAGCGACGCTTTCCCTCGCTGTTCGAGCCGGTGCACGGCTCGGCCCCTGACATTGCCGGGCAAGGCATAGCCAATCCCGTGGGCCAGATCTGGGCGGGTGCGATGATGCTCGAGCATCTGGGCCATGCCGAGGCGGCGGCCTCGATCGTCGCCGCGATCGAGCGGGTGCTGGCCGAGCCCGCGCTGCGCACCCGCGACCTCGGCGGCACGGCCGATACCCGGACCTGTGGCAAGGCCATCGCCGACGCGATTTCCTGAAGGACGGATCATGAAGATCACGGACATCCGCGAGAAGACGGTCTCGATCGCCTCGCCCATCGCCAATGCCTATATCGACTTCTCCAAGATGACCTGCTCGGTCGTGGCCGTCGTCACCGACGTCGTTCGCGACGGCAAGCCGGTCGTCGGCTACGGCTTCAATTCGAACGGCCGCTACGGGCAAGGCGCCCTGATGCGTGACCGCTTCATCGGCCGGGTGCTCGAGGCCGACCCGGCGAGCCTCGTCGACGAGCCGAACGACAACCTGGATCCGTTCGCGATCTGGGCAGCGCTCATGAAGAACGAAAAGCCCGGCGGCCATGGCGAGCGCTCGGTCGCCGTCGGCACGATCGACATGGCGGTCTGGGATGCGGTGGCCAAGATCGCAGGCGTGCCGCTCTACAAGCTCCTGGCCGACCGCTACCGCGGCGGCGTGCACGACGAGAGCGTCTGGGTCTACGCTGCCGGCGGCTACTACTATCCTGGCAAGGACCACACCCAGCTTCAGGACGAGATGAAGGGATATCTCGACCGTGGCTATCGCGTCGTGAAGATGAAGATCGGCGCCGTTCCGATGGAGGAGGACATCGCCCGGATCGAGGCGGTGCTCGACGTGGTGGACGATGGCCGCAACCTGGCTGTCGACGCGAACGGCCGCTTCGATCTTGAGACGACCCTTGCCTACGCTGAAGCGCTCAAGCCCTACGACCTCTTCTGGTACGAGGAGGCGGGCGACCCGCTCGACTACGAGATCCAGGCGCGTCTAGCCGAGGCTTACGATCGCCCGATCGCGACGGGTGAGAACCTGTTCTCGCACCAGGACGCCCGCAACCTCCTGCGCTATGGCGGGATGCGCCCCGATCGTGACTGGCTGCAGTTCGACTGCGCCCTGTCCTACGGACTTGTCGAGTTCATGCGCACACTGAAGGTGATGGATGATCTGGGCTGGTCCCCGCGCCGGGTCGTGCCGCATGGGGGCCACCAGATGTCCCTCAACATCGCTGCGGGCCTCCACCTCGGTGGCAACGAGAGCTATCCCGACGTGTTCCAGCCCTTTGGTGGTTTTGCCGATGGCATCGAGGTGCATGACGGAAGGGTGGCTCTGCCGGACATCCCGGGCATCGGCTTCGAAGCCAAGTCGCGTCTCTACAGCGTCATGCGAGAACTCGCGTAGCCGCCTGTCCGCCCCGCGGGTGAGACGCATCCGCAGCCGAGCCTTCGGGCTTGTCAATTCGTTCCGGTTGGCCCTGGGGGTACGGGCGGTCGGTCTCGACCACGCGTGCGGCAATCGGTCGTCGCGTCGGACTTCGCCGCCGCGCCAGCCTTGCCCGATCGCCCCAGGCGGGAACATTCCTACCGACTGGCGTGATGTCTTAGGCCGCCCGTCTCCGGCAGATCAGGAGGCTCGGCCGTGGTCCAGCGATCGCAGTGTCCTCTCAAGCGTGGCCCGGTCCACCGGCTTGTTGAGGTAGCCGATGGGATCGAGCGCGCCGGTGCGTGCAACGAAGTCTCGGATCAGATTCCCGCTGACGAACAGGGAGCGGATGCCAAAGCACCGTCGGACCTCGGCCGCCGCTTCCTCGCCGCTGCTGCCTCCAGCAAGGCGCACATCCATGAGCACCATGTCCGGCTTGGACTTGGCAGCTTCCTCAACCGCGCCTGCGGCATCAACCGCCTGCCCACACACCTCGTGGCCGAGATCCTCAAGCAGACTGACCAGGACCGTGGCGATAAGCAGGTCGTCCTCGACGACCAGGATACGAAGCATCAAGCGGCTTCCCTCGGAAACGTCATCTCGGCCCGGGTGCCCGCGGTCCCGGTCATGATCGCGAACTCGCCGCCAAGTTGGCGCGCGAAAGTTTGGATGAGCCGCATCCCCAGGCTCCTGGTTTTCAGTGGATCGCTTCCCGCGGCAGGGCCGGTTCCATCGTTTTCCACGGTCAGCTGCAGCATGCCTTCTCCGGTCGCCGCGAGGCTGACCCGGACTTGGCAAGCGTTCCCTGGCCGGCAAGCATGTTTGATGGCGTTGGTCAGGAGCTCGTTGAGCGCCAGGGCCAAGGGCGCCGCACGCGCCAGCGGAAGTTCGACCGGCTCCCCTGTCAGCGTGATCGAGCACGCCGGACCCGCGGCGACCTGGAAATAGTTGCACAGTTCGCGCAGATAGGCCTGAGCCTCGACGACACCGGTGAAGTCGCTCTCGTACAGCCGCGCGTGCACCGTGCCGACCGCATTCACGCGCGCGCAGGCATCGTCGATGGCCTCCCGGGTCTGGCCAGGCGGCAGGTCCATGGCTTGAAGCGTCAGCATGGCAGCGACCTGCTGAAGCGAGTTCTTGACCCGGTGGTTGACCTCCTGGATCAGCGTGTCCTTGTGCCGGATCAGCGCATCACGCTCGGCCAGCAGATCGGTCAACTCGGCCGTGCGCTCGCGCACACGCCGCTCCAGTTCTGCATTCGCACCTGCAAGTACGGTCCGGCGTTCGTCTTCCGCTCGTGCCCAGCGGAGTGCGAAAAAGCCGGCGACACCAAAAGCCGCCACGGCGACCAAGCCCGTGAAGAAATAAGCTACTGACCGTTTCAACCATTGATCCCGAACAGCCGCTTCCGACATGCCGACGAAAACCGAGATCGGGTACTTGGCCAGCGTCGCGAAGAAGGCGGTCCGCTGTTCGCCGTCGACCTCGGAGCGGTACGAGATCCACCCTTCTGGCTCGGACAAGGCAATCCTGGCCGCCACCGTGGAGGGGATGGCCTTGTCCAGCGGCACGTCTTGGGGCAGAGCGGGCTCGCGGAACAGGAGTGACCTCCGCGCCTCGTGGATCCAGGCGAATACCCAGCGCTCTGGCAGGCCCAGCGAATTGTAGAGTTGGGCGATCTCTCTGCTGTCGACCGAGAAGGACACGACGCCGAGGAAGCCGCCGTCCGGGGCTGTCACCCCGCGGCTGAAGATCACGATCGGCGTGCCGTCGATCTTGGACTGGAGCGGCTCGCTCACATAAAGTCCTGCGTCGGCCTCGACCTGCACTCGGAAGTAGTCGCGTTCGGAAACGCTGAGCGCCGGAGAGGCATCCTGGACTGATGTTGCGCGCAGACTGCCGTCCGGAGCCCAGACGAAGAGCCGAAACGAGATCGGCAGCGCACCACGCAGCCGGTCCAGGCGCTCATCCACCTGCGCTCGCGCCCCTGCGGCGGCCCAATCCGTCGCAGCCGCAACATCCGCCATCTGCTCCAGCATCAGGTCGCTGGCGTCCAGGAGCCGCTCGACCTGGCTCACCACCAGGCGGGTCATGCCCTTTGCCACCGTGCGCGCTTCGTCCTGGGCTAGGTAGTAGGTCCACCAGGCACCGAGGCCCAACATCGCGAACAGGAGGATCATGCTGCTGGCAAGCGCAGTGGCGAAGCGTCGGAAGATGATGCGCTCCGGGACCGGCGTGAGTGGCGGTCTGAAGGGCTGCGACCCGTAATGCGCCTCGGGTGCGTCCTTCGCCACCCGGCTCGGGAGCCCAGCCACGTTCACCGCGTGCTCCCCCTTCGATCGGAGCGACCGCCGGCGACGTCCAGGCACTGGACCAATGAAACTATATCGAACTCTTCGGCTGCTTTCTCGACGTCGAGGCCGGCGTTGCGCAGCCTGGCGTTGGCACGGGCAACCGCATGGACGTCCAGCGTGGCGGCGCGGCTGCACTTGCGGCCGAGGAACCGCGCAACTTCAAGGCCGCCGCGGGTACGACCGCAGATCATGCCGCGCCCGAACTCCCCGAAGGCTGGCATCATGATGGAGAAGATCCCCTCAGTCGCACCGGTGCCGGCGATCGCCTGTGCGAGACGCGCGGTTTGATGCCGGAGCAACCGACGTTCTCGGCAGCCTCGATCAGCTGCTTTGTCGAGCTGGGGAGCCGACTCAGTTCGGCGATAACAAGAACGTTGCCCTCGCGCGCGAAATCCAGCGAATCCTGGAACTGGGAACGGTCCCGCTTCCTCATCACTGTCCTGCCGCCCGCACACTTCTTCTTGTTTGCTGCCGAAAAGGTTCACAGATCTCGCATCGACACGGCCACGATAGCAGCTTGCTCCTGCTTTCCCTGTAAAACCGCTCCCGCCCTACCACGTTCATCGTCCAACCAAGTTGGACAATTGCTCGCACGCGCGCAAGCAGCCCGTAAAGCGGTCGAGGATATCGACTTGAAGCTGATGCAACGGCGGCCGGGCTCCTGGGATCGACGGGTGGCGAGGCGGATCGAGGAAGTACCGCTGGAGGGCTATCCCGTCTCCGAGGCTGTTGCACGTCGGTGACGGCGGCCATCCGCACCAGTCCTCACCAGCGCCTGCATGTTCAACCGGTAGTGTTCAGCAGCTCGCTTCGGCCAGTGGCCACCGTGGTTCGGCGGCTGGATCAGGTCGATCCTGATGTAGGACGATCCGGCTGTACCCGACCGGCAGCTAGCAGAGGAGCAAGAGGCGGCTGGCCGAGAAGGTCAGTGACAGCCTGCCCGTGCCCCTCCGGCAACGGCAAGCAACTACGCGTGCAGCAACCATGTGACCACCAGGCGGGCTGGCTGGTCCCGAAGGCCATTCGCACGGCTGTGATCCGTGCTGGATACTGCTCGGGGCAAGACGATGCCCTGCCCGCCGGTCAGCTATCGAAGGCCGATTCCAGGTGTATTCGTTGGACCCAATGGTGGGCGCGACAGGGATCGAACCTGTGACCCCTACGATGTCAACGTAGTGCTCTACCGCTGAGCTACGCGCCCTCACCGATCGGGTGGCCGTGCGGATAGCGCTTGGCGGCCGCCATGGCAAGTCCCTGCTGACCTTCTTTGCCGGAGGTTGCCGCCGCGCCGGTGGCATGGTTCCCTCCGGGCCGGCAGATGCTGGCGCTGTGGATGATCGAACCCTTCGTGCTCGTCAGGCCGGACGGCCCTGCCGTTCCCATCCTGATCTCGTCGCCGCATAGCGGGACCCACTACCCGGCCAGCGAAGAACGCCGGCTGGGCATACAGCGTGATGACCTCGCCACGTTGAGCGACGGTCCGGTCCACGAACTGTTCCTCCCGGCGGTCCAGGACGGGGCTACCCTCCTCTATGCATGCTGGAGCCGGGCCTGGGTCGACCTCAACCGCGAGCCGACCGAGTTGGACGACGAGGCGATCACGGGCGTGCCGGAACGCTACGCGAGGCGACGCTCGCTTCGCGTCCGATCGGGGCTGGGCGTGGTGCCGACCCGGCTGGGCGAGCGCCGGATCCATCAGCGGCGCCTCGACTATGGCGAGGTCGCCGGCCGGATCCATGCCATCCATGGCCCCTACCATGCGGCCATCGAGCGGGAGGCCGATCGGCTGGCTGCATGGCCCGGCGGGATGCTGCTGCTGGACTGTCATTCCATGCCCGGCGGCCCCTCCGGCGCCGGCGCGGTGCCCGACGTGGCGCTGGGCGATCGCTTCGGACGCACATGCGCCGGCTGGATCGTGACGCGCGCGGAACAGATCTTCCGCGACGCAGGGTTCACGGTAGGCCGCAACCAACCGTTCGCCGGAGGCTGGATCACCGAACATCACGGCCGGCCGGAGCGGAACCGCCACGCCCTCCAGATCGAGCTGCGCCGCGCGCTCTTCCTGGGCGAGCAGGGCGGCGGGCAAGCGTGTTCCAGGGAACGGCTCCAGGCGGTGGCAAGGAAGCTGGTCCGGGTTGTTGGCGCCGAACTCGCAGCATCGGCCGATCTTCTCGATGCGGCGGAGTGAGCCGGTCCCCAGGAGCCCTGGCAAGGAGTTTGCTCGTGCTCGGGCATGCCGAACCAGCCCACTCGCCTGTTCTTCCTCGTCACCCTGTTCCTGCTGCTTGCCGCGGGACTGACGCCTGCTGCCGCCGTCCCCGACGACCCGGCAAGAACTGCCGAGCTGTGCCTTAGCGCGGCAAGACGTGCCGAGCAGCTGTCCGGCATGCCGGACGGGATCGTCACGGCGATCATGCTTGCCGAGACCGGCCGCTGGAGCAAGGAGCGCAAGCGCAGCTATCCCTGGCCCTGGACGGTGACCTCGGGCAGCGAAGCCTGGTTCGCGATGAGCCGCGAGGAAGCGGTGGCCACCGTGCGGCGCCTGCAGGCGGAAGGTCGCCGCAACATCGATGTCGGCTGCATGCAGATCAACCTCCACTGGCACCCGGACGCCTTCGACAGCATCGAGCAGGCCCTGGATCCGATCCGCAACATCGCCTACGGCACCGCCTTCCTGCGCGAGCTGTTCGACGAGCACGGCAGCTGGAGCCGGGCGGTGGCCTCGTACCACAGCCGTGACCCCGAACGTGGGGAGGCCTACCTGGCGCGGGTGGAGAAGCTCCAGGAACAGCAGAAGTTCTGGGGCAAGGACGAGATCCAGCTGGCGTTCGCCGATGCGAGGCGGGATGTCCTGGCAGCCGATGGCGGCGAGGACGCCATGGCGCTCGACCGGGCGGTCGCTCGCGGGGGCGTGCTGCTTGCCGCTTTGGAAGCAAGGCCCGGGGTCTCGACGTCGGCGGCACCCGGCAGCATCATCAAGCTTCCGCGGGACCCATCGGGCGGGCGCGTCGCGCTGAACCACGGCTTCCTGTTCTCGGGTACGCCTGCAACACGGAAAGTTTCCTCTGAGCGTTGACCGCCGTCGGGTCCGCCTGCAGCTTGAGCCTGCAGGCATGACGACCAAACGGAAACGCCCATGGAACAAAGCGACCGCGAGCAGGATCTCCTCCCGGTCTCGAGCGCACCGCTCGACCGGTTGCTGGCCGAGGCGCTGGAACTGGCGGAAGCCACCAAGCTCTACCTGGAGACACGTGTCCGGCCGGACCCGGTGGGCCTGGAGGAGCTCGTCCATGTCCGCGAGGTCGGCCGCATTACCGCCCGGCTGGGGTTCATCGTCGCATGGCTCCTTGCCTGCAAGGCAGAACATGCCGGCGAGCTGGAAGGCTTCCCTGGCCGGGAGGAACTTTGCCGGCTGGGCGGCGACCCGACCTGTCTGGAGGAGGCGGTCGTCATGGGCATCCCGCCTGCGCTGAGGACGCTCCTCCACCGCAGCGCAGCGCTCTACGGCCGCGCCACGCGTCTGGCCACGAGCGGCATGATATCGCCGACGCTTCACTAGGCCGTGTCGGGCCTGGTCTTTGCCGGAGGCTGGTCATTGCTGACGCCCTGCAGCGCCTTGATGCTTGAGCAGGCGACCAGACCGGGTGGACCATGTCAGCCCCAGCGCAGATGGCACCCTGCCGTCGATCGCGACGAGGGCTGTGGCGATGCAGCCCAGGCCCAGCCACTGACCCGTCGCCATCACTTCGCCCAGCAGAATCGCGCCCAGCTGAATCGCGGCGGCCGGCACGAGCAGGGTCACCAGGAGGAGGTTGGTTGCGCCGACCGCGGCGAGCAGACGGAAATAAAGGACGTAAGCGGCCATGGTGGACAGTACGACCAGGGCGGTCACGGCCGCCAGGACCTCAATGGTGGGCGTGGTCAGCTGCCAAGGTCGATCCACCCAGAGGCTCAGTGGAGCGAGCAGCAGCCCTGCCGCGGTGAGCTGGCCAGTGGCCGCGGCGAGCGGTGGGATGGCCTGTCTCTTGAAGCGTCGACCATAGATGCCGGCCAGCGCATAGGAGAGCGCAGCGACGAGGCAGGCAAGGATCGGCAACAGGCTCCATCCGTCGGCGAGCGCGGGGTCTAGGCCAAGCATCGATGCGACACCAGCAAAGCCCAGGGTGACGCCGGCCAGCTTGCCAAGGGTCAGCTTCTCGTCCGAGGTGAGCAGATGCGCGGCCAGGACAGTCCATAGCGGCGTGGTGGCATTGAGGATTGCTGCAAGGCCGCCGTTAATCTCCGTCTGGCTCCACACGAGCAGGGAGAACGGGATCGCATTGTTTAGGAGCCCCATCACGGCGAATCTCCGCCACTGGCCGGCCAGCTGGAGCCGCCGCCCCGTCATGCGCAGGAACAAATGGAGGAGGACTGCGGCACAGCCAACCCGCAGCCATACCAGCGTAAGCGGTGGTATCCCGCGCAGGGCCACCTCAACGAAGAAGAACGAGCCTCCCCACAGGACTGACAACACGACGAGCATCGCCCAGTCCCGGGCGTCCATCCTCGCCTGGATCGCGTTCATCCGACTTTCCTTCCCGACCAGTCGTGAAGGAAGCCTGCATCTGTCGTGAGGGCCGCACGCTCCGCTTCTTGCTGCCGAACTGGCAAGAGCCTCTCAGTCGCCGCGGCAGGCGGCCAGCGTCCGACGCTGGGATCCGTCCGCGGAGAAATTGGCCGGATCGAGCCACGCCTCGAAGCCCGCCCGCACTCGCGGCCATTCCTCCTCGATGACCGAGTACCAGGCGGTGTCACGGTTGCGGCCCTTCACGACCGTGGCACGGTAGAAGATGCCCTCGTGCTGGAAGCCGAAGCGGCGTGCAGCGGCGCGGGACGGCCGGTTGGCCGCGTCGCACTTCCATTCGAAGCGCCGGAAGCCGCGCTCCATCGCGTGCCGCATCATCAGGAAGATCGCCTCCGTTGCGGCCGGCGTCCGCTGCAGCCTGGAGCCGAACCAGATGTGCCCGGCTTCGATCGAGCCGCTGGAGGGATGGATGTTGAGGTAGCTCGTCATGCCCATGGCCTCGCCCGAAGGCGAGCAGACGGCGAAGAACATCGGGTCCTTGGAGGCGGCACTGGTCTCGATCCAGCTCCGCATGGCAACCTCGTCCACGAACGGCCCGTAGGGCAGGAAGCGCCACCGATCGTCCTGTCCAGGCCCATGCCCCGCCCGGAACAGCGCCGCGGCATGCCGCGCGGCATCGAGCGGCTCCAGGCGGACAAGACGGCCATCAAGCGCCTCCCGTGCCGGCGGGGTGGCCGGTGGGATGCGTATGACGGGGTCGGTCGAGAGGCGGCGCAGCGCCACCGGCTCGTGCTCGCCGGGGCCGGTCACCGCACCCGCTCCACCGGGAACAGCTGCGGAGGCTGGCCATAGGCGTCCTGGGCCGCAATCAGCTCGATCTCGCGCGACCCTGTCTCGTGCGTCAGGCGGACCAGCTCATACATCGCCGATACGCTGCGCTGCAGAACGGTGGCGACATCGGAGCTCGTCAGCCGGTTGCCGAGGACGAGCGCTGTGGTCGCGTCGCCCGTGCCGTTGACCGTAAGCGGCAGCTTGGGCGTGCGCACCAGCCAGGAGCCTTCGGCGGTGTCGGCCAGGACGACGATCTCGTCCTGTGCCCCCGGCAGCTCCAGGCTGGTCACCACGACCAGGGACGGGCCGCGCGCCCGGACGGCGGCAGCACCGGCCAGCGCGTCGTCCAGGCTGTCGATCGAGCGATCGGCGAGCCAGGCGAGCTCGAACGCGTTCGGTGTCACGATGTCCGCAAGCGGGACGGCCCGGTCGCGGAAGAACTCGGGAATGCCCGGCCGGACGAAGAAGCCCCGACCGACATCGCCCATGACGGGATCGCAGGCATAGACCGCGCCCGGCCGCGCCGCACGCACCTTCGCGACCGTCTCCAGGACCGCATCGCCCAGCAGCGGATCGCCGAGATAGCCGGAGACGACCGCCTGAACCCGCCCGAACGCGCCGCGCGCCTCCACGCCGCTCAGGATCTCGCGGATCTGCTCGACCGTGTTGGCGTGCCCCTTCCAGACGCCATAGCCGGTGTGGTTGCTGAACTGCACCGTGTTCACCGACCAGACCTCGAAGCCCAGCCGCTGCAACGGGAACACCGCCGCACAGTTGCCGACATGGCCATAGGCCACGTGCGACTGGATCGACAAAATGCCTTCGACCGCCACCATCAGGCTCCCTCGCTTCACCCGGCCGGACGCTAGGTCCAGCTGGACGAGCAAAAAAGGGCCAGATGGTGCGGCTGAGGCAGGAATCTCATGGAGCCACATCGCCTGGCCCGTGGACAAGCCGGCTCGGCAACGGCACGACCGTCCGGTGATCCTTGGGAAGTCCGTACCATGAAACAGCCGCATGAGATGCGGGTGAGCTACGAGCGCGCGGAACTCGTCGAGACGGAGGCGGGCGACGATCCGATTGCGCTGTTCGCGCGCTGGTTTTCCGATGCGACGGCGGCCGGACTGGCCGAGCCGAACGCGATGACGCTGGCGACGGCCGATCGCGAGGGCAGGCCATCGGCCCGCATCGTCCTGCTCAAGCGCTTCGATGCGATCGGCTTCGATTTCTTCACCAACCTCGAAAGCCGCAAGGGCGTCGAGATGGCCGCCAACCCGAGGGCGGCCCTCCTGTTCTGGTGGGATGTGCTGCATCGGCAGGTGCGCGTGGAAGGCCAGGTCACCTTGGTACCTGGCGATGAGGCGGATGCCTATTTCGCCAGTCGTCCGCTTGGCAGCCGGATCGGCGCCTGGGCATCGCGGCAATCGGAGGTAGTGGCCGGCCGCGCCCAGCTGGACGAGCAGGAAGCGGCCGCCGCAGCACGGCTGGGCAACGATCCGCCCCGGCCGCCCTACTGGGGCGGCTATCGGGTCGCGCCGGAAGCGATGGAATTCTGGCAGGGCCGCCGCAACCGGCTGCACGACCGACTTCGCTTCGTCCGGACGGACGGCATCTGGCGGCGCGAGCGGCTGAGCCCCTGAGACGACGGCAGGCGTGACAGGTCGTAGCGGCCGTCCGGCTGGCCGCTTGCGCACGGACACGGGCCGGACCATTTCCTGCACGGTGAAAGAGCGTGGAGCTTGAACGTGCGGGACCAGAAGGTCGTCTTCATCACCGGTGCGTCCCGCGGAATCGGGCACGCCACGGCCAAGTACTTCGTGCGGCAGGGCTGGCGCGCCGTGACCTGCTCGCGCGATGCTGTGCCGCCGCAATGCGGCCGCGGCGAGCGGCACATGCATATCTGCGCTGATCTGGCCGACCTCAGGGGGCTGCCAAGCGTGCTGGCCGAACTCGAGGATCTGCTGGAAGGCGAGCCGATCAATGGCTTGGTCAACAATGCAGGCTACTCGCCTAAGGGTGAATATGGCGCGAGGCTGGGCGTCCTGGAGAGTGACCTCGAGGTCTTCGAGAAGGTCTTCGCGATCAATTTCTTCTCCTGCGCATGGTTCGCGCGCGAACTCACGCCCAAGCTGGCGCTGACCAAGGGTGCGATCGTCAACATCACCTCCATCGCCGGCAGCCGCGTCCACCCCTTTGCCGGAACCGCCTACGCGACGTCGAAGGCGGCCCTGACCGCCCTGACGCGTGAACTCGCGGCCGACCTCGCCCATCTGGGCATCCGCGTGAACTCCGTGAGCCCCGGTGAGATCAACACGGCGATCCTTTCTCCCGGCACCGATGCGCTCGTGGAGCGCATCCCCATGAAGCGCCTGGGATCCCCTGAGGAAGTGGCGGCCGTCATCCACTATCTCTGCAGCGACCAAGTATCCTACATCACCGGCGCGGAGATCCCGGTGAACGGCGGGCAGGACGTCTACTGAAGCGCCCCTAATGCTCTGATGCGGACTGGGACAGCACCAGGCAGTCGTCCGCGGACCAGCCGACCGCGATCTCGTCGTCGATCCGGATGTCCGGAAGCCCCGCGGTATTGGCCAGCTTCACGATGAAGCCGTCTTCCTCGAAGACCCGCAGGTGCACGCGCAGATGATCGCCGACATAGATCAGCTCCAGTACCCTGCCACTTGCCATGTTCGGCAGGCTGCCGGGCGCTGGCGCCAGCGCCACGCGCTCTGGCCGGAGCGACAGGATGACACGCTCCCCGGCACGTAGCGCGCCGACAGTCGTCGCCCGAAGGCAGGCACCATTCACCTCGACCCTGCATGTACCGCCCTCGACCGCCTGGACCCGGCCGGGCAGCCGGTTGTTCTCGCCGATGAAGCGGGCGACGAACGCATTCTGCGGGCGCTCGTAGAGGTCGCGGGGCGTTGCCAGCTGCTGAATCACTCCGTCCTCGAACACCGCGACCCGATCGGACATGGTGAGCGCTTCTGACTGGTCGTGCGTCACGTACACCATCGTGACGCCCAGCCGCTCATGCAGCTGCTTGATCTCGTACTGCATGTTCTCGCGCAGCTGCTTGTCGAGCGCGCCCAGCGGCTCGTCCATCAGGACCAGCTTGGGCTCGAACACCAAGGCGCGGGCCAGTGCCACGCGCTGCTGCTGGCCGCCGGATAGCTGGCTAGGCCTGCGATCGGCAAAGCCGTCGAGCCGCACCATCGACAGCGCCGCTGCGACCCTGGCTTCAACTTCGGCCTTTGGCTGACGACGGACCTTGAGCGGAAAGGCCACGTTCTGGGCGACCGTCAGATGCGGGAACAGCGCGTAGTTCTGGAAGACCATGCCGATGTCGCGTCGATAGGGCGGGACATGGTCGATACGCTGGCCGGCCAGCACGATCTCACCCCCGCTCGCCGCCTCGAAACCCGCCAGCATCATCAGCGTGGTCGTCTTGCCTGACCCGGACGGGCCCAGCATCGTCAGGAACTCGCCCCGCCGGATGTCCAGGTTCAGGTCCTTCACCACGAGGTGCCGCCCGTCATAGCTCTTGCGGACGTTGCGGAACGACACCATCGCATCGGCCGGATCGTGATGCTGCATCATCGCCTGCGTGGCTCCCTTCCCCGGATGCATGACCTGGCATGATCGCACCCAGCGCTGGGGTAAGCTGCACCGCCTCATGTGTAAATGCACCGGTGCAGGCAGCAGCCCGGGCCATTGCTCCGGCATGGCAAGGACAGGATGGCGACGCATTTGGGCGGCTTTTTCGGCAACTTTACCACGAGATGATAATGTTGATCCCTCCACTCGAGTGTTCTACCTGAACGTTGGGCATGCAACGCCGGCCGACAGTGCGGGCGCCGGCCCTGGCGGAGAAGGAGCATCATGCAGCACAGCGCCATGGAGCCTTGGTTTCGAGTGCTGCTCGTGAGCGGCCGTGAGGAAGAGCCTCCCGCCATCGGTCGCCTCGTGCGCCAGGCGGGTCTCCAGCCGGAAAGCCTGGAGCGCATCGGCAGCATGACCGAGGCGGTGGGCTTGGTCGCCGACCAGACGGTCGGCGCCGTGCTGCTGGACCTGTCGACGGCGGACGCGTCCGGCCTTGCGGGCCTCGTGCGGCTGCAGTCGATAGCACCCGGCATCCCGATCCTCGCTTTTCCGGGATTTGACGATACCGCTGCGCTCGAACAGGCTCATGCCGTGACCTGCCTGCAGCGGGCCGCACGCAAGCGGGAGCAGGACCGCCGGCTCGTCCATGTGGCGACGCGCGATAGGCTGACCGGGCTGGCCAACCGCTGGTTGCTGGAAGACCGGCTGAAATGCGCCATCGGCCGCGCACGCCGTTCCGCGCAGGCAGGCGCGCTCTATTTCTTCGACCTGGACAACTTCAAGGCGGTGAACGACCAGCTCGGTCACGAAGCGGGCGACCATCTCCTGCAGGCCTTCGGCCAGCGCATGCTTCGGTCGATGCGCGAGAGCGACACGGTGGCCCGCCTGGGTGGCGACGAGTTCGTGGTCGTGATGGACAAGGTGGTCAACCGCGGCAACGGCGAGCGCATCCGCACGCGCCTGCAGCGCCTCTTGGGCCTGCCCTACGAGTTGCCCGGCCGCCAGACCCAGGTCACGGTCAGCGTCGGCCTGGCCTTGTTCCCCGACGAAGGCAGCGACCTCGAAACGCTGCTCAGGGTCGCGGACCAGGCCATGTATCGCGACAAGCGCAGCCGTGCCGATCAGGCAGCCCGATAGAAGTTCACGCCGGCCGCATCGGTCTCCTTGACGATTCCGCGGCTTACAACCAGCCGGTTCAGGTGCGCCAGCGTCTCGCCCAGCGCGAACGAGAGCTGGTGCATGTCCAGCGCGCGCGGGAACAGCCTTACCATGACCTCCACGGCCTTGCTCGGTTGCCGGCAAGCCGCCAGGGTCGCCTCCAGCCGTTCGTCATGGTGCCGCTGCAGCTGCTCGATCCGCTGCTGCAGGCCGGTGAACGGCGTCTTGTGGGACGGGAGCACCATGGCATCGTCGGCAACGTCCACGTAGCGCGCCAGTGTTCGCTGGAAGGCGCCCAACGGATCCGCATCCGGTTCGGACGGCCAGACCGCGACGTTGGGCGAGATCGACGGCAGGACCTGGTCCGCGGCTATCAGCAGGTTGCGCTCGCGGCTATGGAGCGTCACCTGCTCGGGGCTGTGCCCTTCGCCCACGATGACCTCGAACATCGTGCCGGCAAGCTCCAGCCTGTCGCCTGCCTGCAGCCGCGTGAACCGGTAGGGGATCGGGTCCACGTTGCGGCGGTAATAGTTGCCGCGCCTGGAGCGCGACTCGATCAGGTCCTCCGGCAGCGCGCAGGCCAGGTCGAACCGTCGCCCGCTGGCAACGAAGTCGTCGCTCGTGTCCAGCACCAGCATGCGGGCCGTGAGCCATTCCGTCCGGCTCATCAGGAGTTCTGCCCCGGTGCGCTCGACCAGGGAGCCGATATTGCCGGCATGATCCGGATGGAAGTGGGTCGCCAGCACCCGCCGGACCGGGCGGCCATGGAGGAGGCCCGCGAGCAGGTCGTCCCAGATTGCCTTGGTCGTCGCGTCGCCCAGGCCGGTATCGATCAGCGTCCAGCTGCTGCCGTCGTCGACGATCCAGAGATTGACGTGGTCCAGGGCGAACGGGAGCTTCAGCCGCAGCCAGAAGATGCCGTCGGCCACCGCCACCGGCTTGCCCGGCTCGGGCACTTCGATCGCAACACGCTGCATCGTTCTCGCTATCCCTCCTCGATGGGTCCGGCACCGGCTGTCCGGATTGCAGGACCGAGAACTGTCCACTGTCATCAGCGCAGGGACGGACGGCTGCACGGGAAAGCCGTCTGGGACCCGACGCGCGCCCAGGCCAAGCCCAACGGCGCGATAATGTACGCGTCGTCGGGCTTACCTACACCTACCCGGCCATCGTCGCGACGGAGTCCCGATACCCTGCAGCTTCATGCGAGACCTTGCGGCGCCGGCGATGGCGGCTCGATCCAGGAAGGCATGTTCCGAGGGCCCCGACTTCCGGGCCAGGAGGCACGCTGCGCCTTCCGTTTCCAAGGATCGATCCGGGACGCAGAGGCCGCGCGGGCGCAACCCATGGCGCGCGCACGTGCCTCGGCGCCGTTGACCCTGTCGGTCAGATCATCGCGTAGACCTCGTGCCCACCTTCCCAGATCATCTTCAGCGCGACGAGGAGGATGATGAGGAAGCCTACCCAGGCCAGCCAGCGATGCCGTTCCATCCAGCGCGCGATGAAGCTGGCGGCCACACCCATGAGCGCGATCGACAGGACTAGGCCGAAGACCAGCGCAGGCAGGTGGTCCTTGGCCACGCCCGCCACCGCCAGCACGTTGTCCAGCGACATGGACACGTCCGCAACGGCGATCTGGAAGGCGGCGGCTGCGAACGACTTCCGGGCGACCGTTCCGGTGGCACCGGTGGCGTCGGTCTCGTGGCCATGGCTGCCCTCGCGCAGCTCGCGGTACATCTTGTACGCCACCCAGAGCAGCAGCAGCCCGCCTGCCAGCAACAGGCCGATGATCTGCAGCAGCTGCACAGCGACGAGGGCGAACGCGATGCGGAACACCAGTGCCAGCACGACCCCGATCATGATCGCGCGGCGCTTTTGCAGCTCGGGGAGGCCCGATGCCAGCTGGCCGACTACGACGGCGTTGTCGCCGGCGAGCGCGATATCGATCAGGACGATCGTGAAGAAGACATAAAATTCGGCGAGAAAGCTCTCTGGCATGTGCGCTCCGGCGATGACGGTGGGGCGCATAGCAGATGGACCGAGGAGAACCAGTTGAAAAGACGTCATCTTCCTGCCTTGACCCGGCGCACCGGGCCGCTGCACACCCCATCGGCATGACGAACGGGGCTCGATCGCAGGTCACGCTGGTCCTGGGCGGGGCGCGCTCGGGCAAGAGCCGGCATGCCGAATCGGTCTGCCTGCGCACCGGCCTGGAGCCCGTCTATCTCGCCACGTCGCAGGTTTTCGACGCCGAGATGGCGAGCCGCGTGGCACGGCACCGGGCGGATCGGGACCCTCGCTGGACCACTGTCGAGGAGCCGCTGGCACTGGCCGCCAGCCTGCGGCTTCATGCGGCACCGGGGCGGATCGTGCTGGTGGAATGCCTGACGCTCTGGGTGACCAACCTGATGGTGGCCGAGCTGGACGTGGCGGCCGCCTCGGCCGAGCTGGTAGCGACGCTGACGGATCTGGCGGGCCCGGTGGTGCTCGTGTCGAACGAAGTGGGGCAAGGCGTCGTTCCGGCCAATGCGATGGCCCGGACGTTCGTCGATCATGCCGGCCGGCTTCATCAGGACGTCGCCGCCATCGCGACGACGGTCACCCTGGTCGTGGCGGGGCTGGCGCTGCAACTGAAGGGCCATCGATGACGAAGATCGCAGCGACGGTGATCACCGGGTTTCTCGGCAGCGGCAAGACCACGCTGATCCGCCACCTCCTGCAGCATGCCGGCGGCCGGCGGCTGGCCCTGGTGATCAACGAGTTCGGCGAGGTGGGCGTCGACCGGGAGGTGCTGCTCGGCTGCGGCGATGCCACCTGCCGCGAAGAGGACGTGGTGGAGCTGGCCAATGGCTGCATCTGCTGCACCGTGGCCGACGACTTCCTGCCGACCATGGAGAAGCTCCTGGCCCTCGACCCGCCGCCCGACCATATCGTGATCGAGACCTCGGGCCTCGCCCTGCCCAAGCCCCTGGTCAAGGCGTTCGCCTGGCCGGGTATCCGGGATCGGGTGACCGTGGACGGGGTGGTGACGGTCGTAGACGCTGCGGCAGTGGCAGCCGGCCTGTTCGCGCCGGATCCGGCCGCGGTGAAGGCGCAGCAGCTGGCCGACGACAATCTCGACCACGAGACGCCGCTGGAGGAACTGTTCGAGGAGCAGGTCGGCTGTGCCGACCTGGTGGTGCTCAACAAGAGCGACCTCGTCCCGGCCGCAAGCTGGGAAGAGGTCGATCGGGCCGTCGCCCATGACCTGCGGCCGCAGGCACGCACGGTGCGGGCATGCCATGGTCGCCTGCCGATCAACGTCCTGCTGGGCCTGGGTGCAGCCGCCGAGAGCGACCTGGACAGCCGCCCTTCGCACCATGAGGGCGAGGACCACGATCACGACGATTTCGAGAGCTTCGCCGTTGAACTGGGCCCGGTGAGCGACCCGGACAGGACAGCGGCCGCGTTGGCCGAGCTTGCCGACCGCCATCGCGTGCTGCGCCTCAAGGGATTCGTGGAGGTGGCCGGCAAGCCGATGCGCCTGCTGGTCCAGGGTGTCGGCGGCCGGATTGCGCATGCCTATGATCGTCCCTGGCGCCATGGCGAGGCGCGCAGCGGCCGGCTGGTCGTCATCGGCGAAAAGGGCCTGGACCAGCCAGGGATCGAAGCGGCCGTTCGCGCCGCCGCCTGAGCCAGCGTGCACCTTCTCCCAGCCACGGCGAGCGGCACGCCTACCGATGGCGAGGCCGTCGACCTCGCCCAGACGCCGGCTGACCTGGTCGTAGCCTCGTTCGCCGACACGGAACTGGCCTGCCTCGCCGCCGCCGCCGAGCGCTTGAGCGACCGCTGCCCGTCGCTGCGGATCGCTCCGCTGCGGCTGCTGCGCCACCCCATGTCGGTCGACCTGTGGGTCGAACGGACGGTGGCCCATGCCCGCCTGGTAGTCCTGCGATTGATCGGCGGCCGCCCCTACTGGTCCTATGGGCTGGACCAGGTGGTGGCGGCCTGCCGCGGCAGGAACATCCCGCTGGCCGTGCTGCCGGGCGATGATCGGGCCGATCCTTCCCTGGATGGCTTGTCGAGCCTGCCGGCCGCGATCAATGGCCTGCTCTGGCGCCAACTGGCGGAAGGCGGGATCGAGAACGCCCTCAGCTTTCTGGAAAGCGCCGCTGCGATCCTGGACGGCCGCCCCGTCTCAGCCCGGCCGAGCCCGCTGCCGCGCACGGGGCTGTACCGTGATGGCCGAACCTGGCCCACGCCCGACGCCTTCCTCGACGGCCACCGTCGGGCACCGGACGCCATCCTGCTGTTCTACCGGGCCCTGATGCTGGCTGGCGACACGGCCCCGGTTGATGAGCTGATCAACGCGCTGCGGAACCGCGGCATCGAGGCGGTGGGCCTGTTCACCACGAGCCTGAAGGATCCTGCCGAGGGAGCGATCGTACGCAGCTTCTGCGCGGAGCTGCGGCCGTTTATCGTCCTTGCAGCCACCAGCTTCTCCACGGCCCGCGCCGAGGACGGCTGGGCTACGCCCCTGGACGAGCTCGACGTCCCGGTCCTGCAGCTGGTCCTGGCCGGCAGCACCGAACAGGCATGGCGTCAGTCCTCACGCGGCCTGATGCCCGTGGATCTCGGCATGCAGGTGGCTCTTCCGGAACTGGACGGCCGCCTTCACGGCCCGGTGATCGGCTTCAAGGACGAAGGCCGCATCGACCAGCGCACCCAGTGCCCGCTCATGCGCTGGCTGCCGTTCGCCGAAGGCATCCAGGCTGCCGCGGAACGGGCGCAGGCCTGGCTGGACCTGCAGCGCACTCCTGCCCCCGAACGCCGCATCGCCCTGGTGCTCGCCAACTATCCAATCCGTGATGGCCGGATCGCCAACGGCGTTGGTCTCGACACGCCCGCCTCGACCGTCGTGCTGCTCCGCGCCCTCGCCGAGGCTGGATACGATATCCAACCCATGCCGGCGGATGGCGACGACCTCGTCCGGCAGCTCCAGGCAGGCGTCACCAACGAGCCGCCCTCGAGCAGGACCGTCAGGACGGTCCTACCGCTCGACCGGTACGAGCGCTGGCTGGACCAGCTGTCGCCGGCGATCCGTGCCGCCGTTCGGGAGCGCTGGGGATCACCTTGCGACGATCCCTTCTGCGTCGACGGCCAGTTCCTCCTGCCCGTCCTTCCGCTCGGCAACACCATCGTCGCCCTGCAGCCCTCCCGAGGCTACGAGATCGACCCCGCGCTGAGCTGGCACGATCCGGCCCTGCCGCCACCCCATCGCTACGTCGCCTTCTATCTCTGGCTGCGCCACGAATTTGGTGCCCATGCGCTGGTCCAGGTGGGCAAGCACGGCAACCTGGAATGGCTGCCGGGCAAGGCCACCGGGCTCAGCCAGGACTGTTTCCCCGCTGCCTTGATCGGCCCGCTGCCGGTGATCTACCCGTTCATCGTCAACGATCCCGGCGAGGGCACCCAGGCCAAGCGGCGGACAGGCGCCGTGGTGGTCGACCATCTCACGCCGCCGCTGGCAAGGGGCGGCCTGCATGGCGACCTGCGGGCGCTCGAGAACCTGCTGGACGAGTACAGCGAGGCGCGCGACCTGGACCCCAAGCGAGCCAAGGCGCTCGGCCGGTCCATCGCCGAGGAGGCACAGCGCCTGAAGCTGGACCACGACCTCGCCTCCGCAGGCTCCGCCGAGGACAGCATCGTCGCCCTGGACTCCTACCTGTGCGACCTCAAGGAATTGCAGATCCGCGACGGCCTGCACGTGCTGGGCACGAGCCCGACCGGCCATGCCCGTGCCGAGATGCTGTCGGCGATCATCCGGCTGCCGCGCGGCTCCCGTGACGGCGATGCCTCGTTGCCACGGGCGCTGGCAGCCGACCTGGACCTCCACGACTTCGATCCGCTCGCCGGGGAGGAACTGGGCCGGCCCTGGCTGGGACCGAAGCCGCCCGCCCTGGATGCCCTGTCGCGGGCACCCTGGCGCACCCTGGGCGACACGATCGAGCGGCTGGAGCATCTGGCCCTTGCCATGCTCGCGGACAAGGCGCCGGTGCCGCCGGCTTGGCAGCGGACGAGGGCCGTCCTTGATCAGGTCGTGAGTCAGATCGCACCGGCCCTGGACCATTCGGGCAGAAACGAGATTACGAGCGTCCTGCACGCCCTGGACGGCCGCTTCATCCGCCCGGGCCCGTCGGGCGCACCCAGTCGCGGCCGCCCCGACGTGCTGCCGACCGGCCGCAACTTCTTCTCGATCGACGCCCGCTCGCTTCCCACCCCGACGGCGTGGCGGCTGGGATGGGCATCGGCGGCCTCGGTCGTGCAACTCTATGTCGAGCGGCACGGCGACTGGCCGAAGGCGCTGGTCATTTCCGCCTGGGGAACGGCCAACATGCGCACCGGCGGCGACGACATCGCCCAGGCGCTGGCCCTGATGGGCTGCCGGCCGGTCTGGGATGGCGCCGGCGGACGCGTCACCGGCATCGAGGTGCTGCCGCTGTCCATGCTCGACCGGCCGCGGATCGACGTCACCTTCCGCGTCTCAGGGTTCTTCCGCGACGCCTTCCCGCACCAGATCGCCCTGCTCGACGAGGCCGTGCGGCTGGTCAGCGCGCTGGACGAGCCGCCGGAGTGCAACCCCCTGGCTGACCGGGTCCGGACCGAGACGGCGCGGCTCGTCGCGGCCGGCCAGGAGCCGTCGCAGGCGCAATTGCAGGCCTCGGCACGGATCTTCGGCAGCAGGCCAGGGGCCTATGGCGCCGGCCTGCAGGCGCTGATCGACGAGCGGCACTGGCAGACGGACGCCGATCTGGCCGCCGCCTATCTGACCTGGGGCGGCTACGCCTATGGCAGGGGCCGCGACGGCATCAACGACCGGGATCAGTTGGAGCAACGCCTGGCAGGGATCGACCTCGTCCTGCACAACCAGGACAACCGCGAGCACGATCTGCTCGACAGCGACGACTACTACCAGTTCGAAGGCGGCGTCATCGCCGCCGTCCGCACGCTGAGCGGGCGGCAGCCGGAAGCCTTCCATGTCGACCATAGTCGCCCGGAGACGCCGAAGCCGCGCACGCTCGCGGCCGAGATCGGCCGGATCGTCCGCGGCCGTGCGTCCAATCCGCGCTGGATCGCCGGCGTCATGCGGCACGGCTACAAGGGCGCCTTCGAGATGGCCGCGACCGTCGACTATCTCTTCGCCTTCGCCGCGACCGCCCGGGTCGTCGAGGACCACCATTTCGATCAGCTCTTCGAGGCCTATCTTCAGGACGAGCAGGTCCGGTCCTTCCTGGAGGAAGCCAGCCCGGCGGGCCTGCGCGAGATGGCGGCGCGGTTCATGGAGGCAGTGGAGCGAGGCTTGTGGCGCCCTGCCCGGAACAGTGTCGTATCCCAGCTGACGGACCTGCTCGCGCAGACGCCGCAGGCCCGTTAGGTTGCCCGCACGAACCCGAGGGAGGCGCAGAACCATGCTGCTCGGCTGCATCGCCGATGATTCCACCGGCGCCACCGATCTTGCCGCCGTGCTGGTCGCCGAAGGCATGCGCACGGTCCAGACGATCGGCGTACCGGATGCCGGCACCGATCCGGGCGATGTCGACGCGCTCGTGGTGGCGCTGAAATCGCGCTCGATCCAGCCATCCGCGGCTGTCCACCAGTCGCTGGCCGCCCTGCGCTACCTGCAGGAGCGGGGGGCGAAGCAGATCCTGTTCAAGTACTGCTCCACCTTCGACTCCACGCGGGAGGGCAATATCGGCCCGGTCGCCGAAGCGCTCCTGGAAGCACTGGGCGAGGAGCAGACGATCGTCTGCCCGGCCTACCCCACCCTGAACCGCTCGATCTTTCGCGGCCACCTGTTCGTCGGCGACCGGCTCCTGTCGGAAAGCGGAATGGAGAAGCACCCGCTCAACCCGATGACCGAGCCCGACCTGGTGCGGGTGATGGCCTCGCAGAGCCGCCGCAAGGTGGGGCTGGTGCGCTATGACACGGTGCGCGACGGAGCCGACGCCGTCCGCACCCGGTTGGGCGAGCTTCGCGCCGATGGCGTTGCCCATGTCGTCACCGACGTGATCTACGACGAGGACCTGCGCATCCTGGGTGAGGCCGCGGCAGGGCTGAAGCTCGTGACGGGCGGCTCCGGCATCGCCCTGGGACTGCCGGAGAATTTCCGCCGCCAGGGACTGCTCGGCCGCCACGAGGCCGGCGAACTGCCGGAGGTGGATGGCTACGAAGCGGTTCTTGCCGGCAGTTGCTCCGTGGCGACACGTGGCCAAGTCGCCGACTTCCTGAACGGGCGTCCCGGCTTCAAGCTCGATCCGCAGAAGCTGGCGGACGGCGACGGAGCGGTTGAGGAAGCGCTCGCGTTCGCGCAGGAGCGGTTGAAGGACGGGCCGCTGATCATCTACGCCACCGCCGAACCGGGCGAGGTCGCCGCAGCCCAGACGGTGCTCGGCCGCGAGCGGGCGGGCGAGCTGGTCGAGGCCGCCATGGCCAAGCTGGCGACGGGCCTGGTCGAGCGTGGCGTGCGCCGGCTCGTAGTGGCGGGCGGCGAGACGAGCGGCTCGGTGGTCTCAGCACTCAAGGTTTCGGCGCTGCGGATCGGGCAGAAGATCGACCCGGGCGTTCCGGCAACCGTGTCGGTCGGCGACCGCCCCCTCGCCCTGGCGCTCAAGTCAGGCAATTTCGGGACGCCCAACTTCCTGAGCAAGGCGTTCGGCTTCATGCCGGGAAAGCGGCCATGAGCAGCGAGAGCCAGCTGCGCGAGCAGATCTGCACCATCGGCAAGTCGATCTTCGACCGCGGCCTGACCTCGGGCTCGACCGGCAACATCAGCGCGCGGCTGGACGACGGCACGTGGCTGATGACGCCCACCAACGCCTCGCTCGGCCGCCTGGACCCTGGGCGGATCAGCAGGCTGGACGCGGCCGGCCGGCTCCTGTCCGGCGACCCGCCGTCGAAGGAAATCCCGCTGCACTCGGCCATGTACGACGAGCGCAGCGGCTCCGGCGCCATCGTGCACCTGCACTCCACGCATTCGGTTGCCGTCTCGATGTTGCCGGAGGTGGATCCCGAGAACGTCCTGCCGCCGCTCACCGCCTATTACTGCATGCGCTGCGGAAGGGTGCCGCTGATCCCCTATTTCATCCCAGGCGATCCTGCCCTGGGCGACGCCATTCGTGGCGTGGCGGGCAAGGCCAGCACGGTGCTCCTGGCCAATCACGGCCCGGTCGTCGCCGGCAAGGATCTGGAAGCCGCCACCAACGCGGTGGAAGAGCTGGAAGAGACGGCCAAGCTCTATCTGATGCTGCGCAACCTGAACCCGCGCCTGCTGACGCCGGAACAGGTCGCGGAGATCGAGGCGAAGTACCCGATTAAGTGAACGAAAAAGGGCGGCCGATCGGCCGCCCCTCGTCGTGTACCAAACCAATTCAGGTCAGGCCTGCACCAGCTCCTGCCGCTGCTCGCCCAGGCCCTCGATGCCCAGGCGCATGACTTGGCCCGCCTTCAGGTAGATCGGCTCCGGCTTCTGGCCTAGGCCAACGCCCGGCGGGGTGCCGGTGGAGATGATGTCGCCCGGATAAAGCGACATGAACTGGCTGAGATAGTGCACCAGGAAGCGCACGCCGTAGACCATCGTCTTGGTCGAGCCGTTCTGGTAGCGGTGCCCGTCGACCTCCAGCCACATGTGAAGGTTTTGCGGGTCCGGCACCTCGTCACGGGTGACGAGCCAAGGACCGGTCGGCCCGAACGTGTCGCAGGACTTGCCCTTGGTCCACTGGCCGCCGCGCTCGGCCTGGAAGGCCCGCTCCGAGACGTCGTTGATCACGCAGTAGCCGGCGACATGGTCCAGCGCCTGGTCCTCGCTGACATAGGAGGCGGTCTTGCCGATCACCACGCCCAGCTCGACCTCCCAATCGGTCTTCACCGAGGTGCGCGGGATCTTGACCTGGTCGTTCGGCCCCACGATCGCCGAGGTGGCCTTCATGAAGATGACCGGCTCGGGCGGCACGGCCATGCCGCTTTCCGCGGCGTGGTCGGCATAGTTCAGGCCGATGCAGATGAACTTGCCGGTCCTACCGACACAGGGTCCGAGACGGACGCTGTCCTCGACCTTGGGCAGCTTGGCCAAATCGACCGCGCGGATCTTCGCAAGGCCGTCATCGGACAGGACATCGGCGGCGATGTCGGACACGACCCCGTCCAGCGAACGGATCACGCCGTCCTGATCCACGATACCGGGCTTTTCGGCCCCGGGCGTGCCGTAACGCACGAGCTTCATGAGCGAACCATCCTCCCAATGCGGCGCTGGAAGCGCTCTAGACGCTATTGTCGTGCATTTGAAGCCTGCGTCCGGGCATGGCGGCTGGCTGCGATCAGCGCCCTTGCCTGCGAAGAGCTGGCTTCGCCAGCGTCCAGGGCGTCGCTGGAGAGCTCTTCCACGATCCTGCCCTGGTCCATCACCAGGACGCGCGGGCACATATGAGCGACCACCGCCAGGTTGTGGCTGACCAGGATCGAGGTGAGCCGGCGCTTCTTCTGCAGCGCCACCAGCAGGTTCAGGATCTCGGCCTGCACCGAGACGTCCAGTGCCGAGGTCGGCTCGTCCAGCAGCAGGATCGAAGGGGCCGGCAGCAAGGCGCGCGCGACGGCGACCCGCTGCCGCTGCCCGCCCGAGAGCTGGTGCGGGTAACGGAACCGGACATCCTGCGGCAGCCCGACATCGGCCAGCGCCTGCGGGATCAGCGTCGAGGCATTGCCCAGGCGGTGGATCGAGATCGGCTCGTCCAGGATCGCGTCGATCGTGTGGCGGGGGTGGAGCGAGCCGTAGGGGTCCTGGAACACCATCTGGACCTGCCGGCAGAACTCGAGGTCGCGTCGGCCGCCCATGAGCGCTCGCCCCGCCACCTCCACCCGCCCTTCCCACTGCTCGACCAGGCCGGTCAGCACGCGCAGGACCGTCGACTTGCCGGATCCGCTCTCGCCGACGAGCCCGAGGCAACTGCCGGCCTCCGCACGCAGCGAGACGTGGTCCAGCGCCTGGAGGCTGCCAAAGCGCACGCACAGGCCCCGGATCTCGATGTCGGCACCCATCGTCAGCGCGCCCAGCTGGCATCGCGGCGCAGCACCGGCAGTTCCGTACGCCGCTGGCCCAGCCTCGGCACACAAGCCATCAGCCCCTGGGTATAGGGATGCTGCGCAGCTCTCAGATTCCGTGCATCCAGCTCCTCCACGATCCGCCCGGCATAGAAGACCAGCACCCGGTCGCAGAACGCGCTGACAAGGTCGAGATCGTGGCTCACCAGCACCAGCCCCATGCCCCGGGCGGTGACCAGCTCGTCCAGCGTTTCCAGGATGCCCGCCTCGACCGTGGCGTCCAGGGCCGAGGTGGGCTCGTCGGCCAGCAGCAGTTCCGGATCGGGGGCCAACATCATCGCGATCATGACGCGCTGCCCCATCCCGCCCGAGATCTCGTGGGGATAGAGGTCCACGACGCGCGCGGGGTCGCGGATATGAACCGCATTCAGCGCCTGGAGCGACCGCTCGCGCGCCTGGCGGCCGTTCGCCCCCTTGTGCAACCGGAACGTCTCGGCCAGTTGCGCACCGATCGTCATCACGGGGTTCAGCGCATGCCGCGGGTCCTGGAGGATCATCGAGATCCGCTTGCCGCGCAGCTTCGCGCGCTCCCGCGTAGGCATGCTGCGGAGGTCCTGACCCGCGAATGCCAGGCGCGCAGCACTCACCCTGCCTGGCGGCGGCACCAGGTCGAGGATGGCGCGCGCGGTCATCGACTTGCCCGAGCCGCTCTCGCCGACGATGCCGACCTTCTCGCGTCCAACCGTGAACGAAACGTCGCGGACGACCGGGTGCAGGCCATCCCGGGTGGGAAAGCTGACCGTCAGCCCGGCGACCTCCAGGAGCGGCGCCGTCACGAGCGCGCGGCCTTCGGGTCCAGCACGTCCCGCAGGCCGTCCCCGATCAGGTTGAAGGCGAGGCTGACCAGGAAGATCGCCGCCCCCGGCATCGTCGCGACCCACCATTGCTGCGTGAGATATTCCCGTCCCGACGCCACCATCGCACCCCATTCGGGCGTGGGCGGCTGGGCGCCCAGGCCCAAAAAGCCCAGGCCGGCCGCGATCAGGATCATGCCGGCAAGGTCCAGCGTCAGGCGCGCCAGGATGGTGGAAACGGTCAGCGGCATGATGTGCCGGACCAGGATGCGTGCATGCGAGGCCCCCTGCAGCCGGGCCGCCGCGATGAAGTCCTGCCGTCGCAGCGTGAGCGTCTCCGCACGCGCGAGGCGCGCATAGGGCGGCCAGGCGGTGGCGGCGATCGCGATGATGGCGTTCTCGATGCCGGGGCCCAGCGCTGCCACCAGGGCCAGGGCCAGGACCAGCCGGGGGAACGCCATGAAGATGTCGGTGATCCGCATGAGCACCCGGTCGAGCAGCCCGCCGCTGTAACCGGCGACGATCCCGACGGCCAGCCCCAGCGGTGCTACCGTCACGGCCGCCAGCAGGATGATCGTCAGGGTGATCCGGCTTCCCCAGATGACCCGGCTCAGGATGTCGCGGCCCAGATTGTCCGTGCCGAACGGGTGATCATTGGACGGGGGAAGCAGGCGGTCCTGCAGGTTCTGCAGGTCGGGCGGATAAGTGGCCAGTTGCGGGGCGAAGATCGCCACCAGCACCAGGATCACGACGATGGCGATGCCCGTCGCCGCCAGCCGGTTGGAAAGAAGCTCCAGCGTGCCCCGGTACAGCCGCCCTGCCCGGGCCTGGCCGCGCGACGCAGGCGTGGCGGTGGTGAGCCAGGTCGCAAGCGTGCTCACGTCGCCCTCGGATCGACCAGGGTGTAGAGCACGTCCGACAGGAGGTTCAGCCCGATGAACACGAGCCCGATCACGATGGTGGCGCCCAGCACCGCGGTCAGGTCCGCGCTGAACAGGGACTGCGTGATGTAGAGGCCGAGGCCGGGCCAGGCAAAGACCGTCTCGGTCAACACCGCTCCCTCGAGCAGGTAGGCGTAGGAGAGCGCGATGGTCGTGATCAGCGGCACCATGATGTTGCCGACTGCATGCCGCCAGATCACCCGCCGTTCCGGCAGGCCCTTCACCCGGGCGGCGACGATGTACTCGTGGCCTAGCTCGGCCAGCATGAGCGAGCGGGTCATCCGTGTGATGTAGGCCAGCGAGAAGTAGCCCAGCACCGAGGCCGGAAGGATCAGGTGCGAGAGCGCGTCGAAGAACGCGTCCGTGTCGTGCGCCAGCAACGTGTCGACCAGCATCAGGCCGGTCACCGGCTCGATCGAGTACTCGTAGGCCACGTCGATCCGGCCAGGCCCCGCCACCCAGTCGAGCTTGGCGTAGAACAGCAGGAGCCCGACCAGCCCCAGCCAGAATACCGGCACGGAGTAGCCGGCCAGCGCCACGATCCGGATGATCTGGTCCTGCCAGCGACCATGGCGGGTCGCGGCCAGCACGCCCAGCGGCACGCCAAGGCACACGCCCAGCAGCGTCGCCGTGGTCGCAAGCTCCAGGGTCGCCGGGAAGAACCGGCCGATATCGGTCAGCACGGGCTGGCCACTCAGGACCGAATTGCCGAGATCGCCTTGCAGCACGTCGCCGAGATAGCGGATGAACTGCTGCCACAGCGGCAGGTCCAGGCCCATTTCGGCCGCTGCCCTGGCCCTGATCTCCTCGCTTGCCCGGTCGCCCACCATCGCCAGCAGCGGATCGACCGGGATGACCCGGCCGATCATGAACGTGACCAGCAACAGGCCGAGCACGGTCAGCACGACCGACACGATCAGCGACCCGAGCTTGACCAAGAAGCGCAGGAGCCAGCTGCGCCCACGCTCCCGCGCCGGCAGCGCCGCGATGTCCGAGGCAACAGCCACGATCCGGTGGTACCCTAGGTCTTGGTCACGCCCGAATAGTTGACGGTATCGAAGGTGGGGCCGGACACGAAGCCCTGGACGTTGCTGCGCAGCACGGACTGCTCGACCTGCTGGAACATCAGGATATAGGCGCCTTGGGCCTGCACCTCTTTCTGGATGTCCAGATAGGCCTGCTCGCGCTTGGCCGTGTCCGGCTCGAGCGCCGCCGCATCGGTCGCCTTGGTCAGCTCCGGAATGTCCCAGGCGTTGCGCCAGGCCACCGTCTTGGTCTTGCCTTCGTCGCTGTTGTCGGGGTTGCGCGCGAAATAATCGGTGGTGGAGTGCGGATCGAGATAATCCGGCGACCAGTACATCAGCACCATGTCGTGGTTGCGCGCCCTGTACCTGGTCAGGACCTGCTTCTGGTCGGCCTGGACCAGCTCGACCTTGACCCCTGCCTGACCGAACGTCCCCTGGATGGCCTGCGCCATGTCGATATAAGGCGAGGTGTTCGGCACGTCGAACGTGATCGACAGGTCGGAGCCCGCTCCCGATTCGGCCAGCAGGGCCTTCGCCTTCTCGATGTCCAGCTTGTAGGGATTGTTGCCGAGCGCGCCGAACATCCCCTCGCCCAAGAAGGACTGGTGGATCATCCACTGGCCCTTCAGGAGGCTGTTGGTCAGCCCCTCGTAGTCGACCGCATAGCGCAGCGCCTCGCGTACCTTCGGGTTCGCCAGGATCGAGTTCTTCTGGTTCAGGCCCAGATAGAGGATGCTCTGCTTGGGGTCGGTCTGCAGCTTGAAATCCGGGCTCTTGGTGAGCTCAGCGATCTGGTCGGGGCTGAGGTTGCGGGCGATGTCGGCGTCACCCTTCTGGATCAGCAGGAGCTGGGTCGCCGGCTCGCCGACATGGCGGACCACCACCCGCTTCATGCCGGGCGCGCCCAGGTAGAAGTCGGGATTGGCCTCCAGCGCCACCGCGTCCTTGGCCTTCCAGGTCAGGAGCTTGAACGCGCCCGAGCCCGCCGACTGGTTCTTCAGCCAGCCATAGCCGAGGTCGTCGCCTTCGGCGTGGCTCATCACCAGCTTCATGTCGACGATCGAGCCGACCCCGGCCGAAAGCGCGTTCAGGACGAGCGTCGGCGCGAACTTGTTGACGAGCGTGAGCTGCAGCGTGTCTGGCGCCGTCACCTTGATGTTTTCGGCGACATTGTCCGCGGCCCAGCCGAATTGGGAGAGGATGAAGGCCGGCGTCTTGTCGAGGATGACGACCCGCTGCAGCGACCAGGCGGCATCCTCGGCCGTCACCGGGTTGCCGGAGTGGAACTTGAGGTTCGGGCGGATCTTGAAGGTCAGCACACCGCCATCGTCCGAGACGGTCCAGCTCTCGGCGATGCCGCCCACGAGCTTGGTGGTGTCCTTGGGGTCGACCGATACCAGCCGCGTATAGAGCTGCGCCACGATCTCGCCGCCCGAGAACTCGAAGCACTCGGCCGGGTCGAGCGTGATCATGTCGTCGATGTTCTTGGCGATCACCAGCACGTCCTTGGGCGTGGCGGCCGCTGCAGGCGTGAACAGGCCGCTGCCGAGCCCGGCGGAAAGACCCACGACTCCTGCCGTGGCAGTCAACAGCGTCCGGCGTTTCATGCGTGCGCTCCGTTGGAACTTGACGAGCCTGTGACGACGGTATCCTCGTGCTGCACCGCGTCAAGCCCGGCGTCGGCGGATTGCCCTTCGGCCCGCTGCTCCGTAAACCCGGCCCCGTCCGTGCCTGGAGGAAAACGCGTGCCCAAGCTCGTCGTGGTCGATCACCCGCTGGTCCAGCACAAGCTGTCCCTGATGCGCCGCAAGGAGACGCCCACGGCCGAGTTTCGCCAGCTGGTGAAGGAAATCGCGCTGCTGCTCGGCTACGAGATCTGCCGCGACCTGCCGCTCGAAGACGTGGACGTGGAAACGCCGCTCGAGATGGCCCGGGTCAAGATGCTGGCCGGCAAGAAGCTCTGCCTAGTCTCCGTACTCCGTGCCGGCAATGGCCTGCTCGAAGGCATGCTCGACCTGATCCCTTCCGCGCGCGTCGGCCATCTCGGCCTCTACCGGGACCATGTGACGCTGCAGCCGGTGGAATATTTCTACAAGGTGCCCAGCGACATCAGCGAGCGACCAGTGATCCTGGTCGACCCGATGCTGGCCACCGCCAACTCGGCGATCGCTGCGGTCACCAAGGTGAAGGCCTCGGGTGCCACTGACATCAAGTATGCCTGCCTGCTGGCCGCACCCGAAGGTGTGGCCAAGTTCCACGCCGCGCATCCGGACGTGCCGGTGTTCACGGCCGCGGTCGACCGCGGCCTGAACCAGCAGGGCTATATCATGCCCGGCCTGGGCGATGCGGGCGACCGGATCTACGGCACCCGCTGACGATCAGGTGGTGAGCCCGCCGTCGATGACGGCGAGCGTGCCGGTCGTGTAGCTGCTCTCGTCGGACGCGAAGTAGAGTGCCAGCGCGGCGATCTCCTCCGCCGTGCCCAGCCGGCCCATCGGCTGGCGGGCAACGAAGTCCTTGCGTGCCTGCACGGGGTCGGCGGCGGAGTTGATCCGGTCATCCAGGGACGGCGACTGCACCGTGCCCGGGCAGATCGCATTGCAGCGGATGTTCTGCTTCACGAAGTCGATCGCGACCGACTTGGTGAGGCCCTGAACGGCTGCCTTGGATGCCCCGTAGGCGAAGCGGTTCGGCACCCCCTTGAACGCGCCCGCGACGCTGGCGACGTTCACGATCGAGCCGCCGCCGTTCTCGATCATCTTCGGCAGGAATGCCTTGATCAGCCAGAACATCGAGCGGGCGTTCAGGTCGAACGCGAAGTCCCACTGCTCGTCCGTGCAGTCCAGGATCGTGCCATTGTGGACATAGCCCGCCACGTTCACGAGCACGTTGATGCCCGGGTGCTGCTGGGCGCAGGACCGGATGGCGTCGGCCGACAGGACGTCCAGCCGCTCGGTCCGGATCCCTTCCTCACGCTCCAGCTCCTGGAGCAGATGGGTGTTCACGTCCGTGGCGAGGATGTCGGCGCCCTCGCGTGCGAAGGAAATCGCGACCGCACGGCCGATGCCTTGTGCCGCCGCCGTCACCAGCACGCGCTTGCCGGCCAGCCTTCCAGTCATTCCGATCTCTCCAACGAACACGCCAGGGGTTCACCGACCAGCCGGCCGGACGCGCGGCACCAGTAGCGGAGGCGACCGGCGCCAGGAAGCCCCGGCACCGGTCGCCTCGCGAGAACGCTCAGGCCATGTACTGGCCGCCATTGGCCGTCAGTGTCGAGCCGGTGATGAATCCGGCGCCCTCCCCGGCCAGGAACACGACGCAGCGACCGATCTCCTCGGGCTCGCCCAGCCGCCCGACGGGAATCTGCGGCAGGACCTTGGAGTTCAGGACCTCCTGGGGCACGGCCTTGACCATGTCGGTAGCGATGTAGCCCGGCGCCACCACGTTCGCCGTGACGTTCGACCTGGCCCCTTCCTGGGCCAGCGCCTTGGTGAAGCCGATGGCCCCGGCCTTCGCAGCGGCATAGTTCGCCTGGCCGAACTGGCCCTTCTGGCCGTTCACCGAGCCGATGGTGATGATGCGCCCGAAGCCGCGCTTCTTCATCCCGTCGAACACGCACTTGGTCATGAAGAACAGTGAATCGAGATTGGTCGCCATCACCTCGCGCCACTGCTCGACGGTCATCTTGCTGAAGCTGCTGTCCCGGGTGATCCCGGCATTGTTGACCAGCACGTCGACCGGGCCGATCTCGGCCTCCACCTTCGCGATGCCCGCCTGGCAGGCCTCGAAGTCCGCGACGCTCCACTTGAAGACCGGGATGCCGGTCTGGGCCGCAAAGTCGTTGGCGGCCTGGTCGTTGCCGGCATAGTTGGCGGCCACCTGGAAACCGGCCTCCTTCAGCGCGACCGAGATCGCGGCTCCGATCCCACGGGATCCCCCGGTGACGAGTGCGACACGGGCCATCTCGATTCTCCCTGATCGGATCACGCCCATTCGGGCTGTGGTTGCCTGCAAGTAGAAGGCGGGCCGGGCGCCAGTTCCCGGCCCGTCCAGCTAGCTGGTCAGTCTCTCGCGACGCAAAGGGCAATGCCCATGCCACCGCCGATGCAGAGCGTGGCCAGGCCCTTCTTCGCGTCGCGCTTCTGCATCTCGTGCAGCAGCGTGACCAGCACGCGGGCACCGGACGCTCCAACCGGGTGGCCCAGTGCGATGGCACCGCCGTTCACGTTCACCTTGTCCGTGTCCCAGCCGAGATCCTTGTTGACCGCGCAGGCCTGGGCCGCAAACGCCTCGTTCGCCTCGATCAGGTCCAGGTCGTCGACCGACCAGCCGGCCTTCTTCAGGGCGCTGCGCGAGGCCGGGATCGGGCCCGAGCCCATGATCGCCGGATCCACGCCCGCCTGCGCCCAGGAGACGATGCGGGCCAGCGGGGTGAGGCCACGCTTGTTCGCCTCGTCAGCCGTCATCACGACCACCGCGGCAGCGCCGTCGTTAATGCCCGACGCATTGCCGGCCGTGACGCTGCCTTCCTTGCTGAAGGCGGGACGGAGCTTCTGCATCGCCTCGATCGTGGCACCAAAGCGCGGATACTCGTCCTGCTCGACCACCACGTCGCCCTTGCGGCTCTTGATGGTGACGGGGATGATCTCATCCTTGAAACGACCGTTCTTCACGGCCGCTTCCGCCTTGTTCTGCGAGGCCACCGCGAAGGCGTCCTGCTGCTCGCGGGTGATCTGCCACTTCTCCGCGACGTTCTCGGCTGTGTTGCCCATGTGGTAGCCGTTGAAGGCGTCCCAGAGCCCGTCCTTGATCATCGTGTCGACCATGTCGACCGAGCCCATCTTCGCCCCGGTGCGCAGGTAGGCGGCATGCGGCGCCTGCGACATGCTCTCCTGGCCGCCTGCCACCACGATCGAGCTGTCGCCGCTCCTGATCGCCTGATAGGCCATGGCGACCGTCTTCAGGCCGGAGCCACACAGCATGTTCACGCCATAGGCCGGCACGTCGATCGGCAGCCCGGCGTTCACCGATGCCTGGCGCGCCGGGTTCTGGCCCTGGGCGGCGGTCAGGATCTGGCCCAGCATGACCTCGGAAACCTCGGCCGGATCGACCTTCGCCCGCTCCAGCACGGCCTGGATGACCACCTTGCCGAGATCATGCGCGGGCAGTGTCGACAGGGCGCCGTTGAAGGAGCCGATCGCGGTCCGGCCCGCGCTTACGATGACGACGTCGCTCATGATCGTTCCTGCCCTAGTTCTGCTACCGTTCCATCTGTTGCGCCCGCTCGGGCGTTTCCAGCCTGCAGGCACATGCGATGCCGCCGCAAGTCTAGGCGAAGCAGCGGCGGGTGTCGCCGGGCGCCTTAGGAGGTTCCTGCGCAATTAGCAGCTTCCCAAGGGGTTATTTGCCGGCACCGCAGGAACCCGCAGAGGTTTGGGGACGTTGATTTGACAGTCGATCCCCGGATCGAGCGAGCCAACGAAAGAAAGGAAACGGTCATGCAGAAGTTGCTCATGGCAAGCGTTGCAGCGATCGGCCTGACGACTGCAGGTCTTGCATTTGCCCAGGAGACTCAGCCGACTGTTGATCCTGCTGCTCCTGCTGCACAACAGCCGATGGAGACCATGCCGCAGGCTCCTGTCGGCACGGACCCTGCTGCGACGACGACGATGCCGTCTTCCGACAGCGCTGCCACCGAGATGGAGAACAGCACGGCTGGGACCGCCGCCAGCCAGTTCGGCTCCTACCGGAACACCGAGCCCGGCAGCTTCTCGGGCACCATCGCCGGCAACTTCAGCGCTGATGAGCTGATGGACCGTGACATTGTCGACGGTGAGGGCAATTCGGTCGGTGAGGTCAGCGACCTGTTGATCGGCAGCGACGGCTCGATCCAGAACGTCCTGGTCGATGTCGGCGGCTTCCTCGGCCTCGGCCAGCGCACCGTCGCGCTGGACCTGAACCAGCTGCAGATGGCCCAGGGCGATGCCGGCGAGGAGCTCGTCGTCAACATGTCGAAGGAGCAGATCGAGGCGCTGCCCGCGGTCGAGAGCAACGACAGTGGCTGGAGCAGCATCCCGCCGTCCGCGGAACCCGACCAGTAAGACTTCACGCAGCTGAAAGGCTGAGCCTTCGGCTCTCGTGCATCGGCCGGTCCTTGCGGACCGGCCGATTGTCGTTGTCAGGACGGCGGTGCGGCGATCGGCTTGTCGTCGGGCTTCTTCTCGCCGCGCAGCTTCTCCCGCGCGATCGGGCTCAGCTGGATGTTCAGCTCCTTCAGCTGCTTCTCGTTCACCGGCGAAGGTGCTCCCAGCAGTAGCTCCTGCGCCTGCTGGTTCAAGGGGAAGGCCGTGACCTCGCGGATGTTGGGCGTATCCGCCAACAACATCACGATCCGGTCCACGCCCGGCGCAATGCCGCCATGCGGCGGTGCACCGAACTGCAGGGCCCGGAACATGCCGCCAAAGCGGGTTTCCAGCTCCTCGCGGCCATAGCCCGCCACCTCGAACGCCCGCACCATGATGTCTGGCCGGTGGTTACGGATGGCACCCGAGGACAGCTCGATGCCGTTGCAGACGATGTCGTACTGGAACGCCTTGATCTCGAGCGGGTCCTTGCCGTTCAGCGCCTCCATGCCTCCCTGGGGCATCGAGAACGGGTTGTGCGAGAAGATGACCTGCTTCAGGTCCTCGTCATACTCATACATTGGGAAGTCGACGATCCAGCAGAACCGGTAGGCGTTCTTCTCGCAGATGCCGAGCTGCTCGCCCGCCTGGTTCCGCACCTGCCCGGACAGCTTCTCGGCGCCGGCCTTCGCATCGCAGACGAAGAACACGGCATCGCCGTCGTTCAGCCCCGCCTTCTCCTTCAGCTGCGCGAGGCGCCCCTCGTCCAGGAACTTTGCGACCGGCCCCTTGGCCGCCCCGTCCTGGAAGATGATGTAGCCGAGGCCGGGGGCCCCCAGGCTCTGCGCGAAGGCCACCATCTTGTCGAAGTAGGAGCGCGGCTGGGAGGCTGCACCCGGCGCCGGGATGGCGCGCACGACCGCCTTCTTGCTCTCGATCGCCTTGGCGAACACGGCGAACCCACCGCCCGCGAACACCTCGGTGACGTCCTGGATCCTGATCGGGTTACGCAGGTCCGGCTTGTCCGAACCGTAATGCAGCATCGAGTCGTGGTAGGTGATCTTCGGGAACGGGTAGGGCGTGACATCCCAGTCGCTGAACTCCTGGAACACGCCCGCGATCACCGGCCCCACCGCGTCGAACACATCGTCCTGGCTGACGAAGCTCATCTCGACGTCGAGCTGGTAGAACTCGCCGGGGCTGCGGTCCGCCCGCGCATCCTCGTCGCGAAAGCAGGGTGCTATCTGGAAGTAGCGGTCGAAGCCGCTGATCATCAGAAGCTGCTTGTACTGCTGGGGTGCCTGCGGCAGCGCATAGAAGTGTCCGGGATGCAGTCGGGACGGCACCAGGAAGTCGCGGGCACCTTCCGGGCTGGACGCGGTCAGGATGGGAGTCTGAAACTCGGTGAAGCCCTGCGCGGTCATCCGCTGGCGAAGCGACGTGATGATCTTCGAGCGCAGCACGATGTTCTCGTGGATCTTCTGCCGGCGGAGATCCAGGAACCGGTAGCGCAGCCGGGTCTCCTCCGGATAGTCGCGATCGCTTGCGACCTCGAGTGGCAGGACGTCCGCCTCGCTCTCCACATGGAGCTGCTCGACCACCAGCTCGATCGCTCCGGTCGGAAGGCCAGGGTTGACGGTGGCGGCGTCGCGGGCCACGACCCGACCGGTGACGGTGATGACACTCTCCGCACGCAGCCTCGACGCCTCGTCGAAAAAGCTGGCGGAGGGCTGAAACACCAGCTGTGTGATCCCGTAATGGTCACGCAGGTCGATGAACAGGAGTTGCCCGTGGTCGCGCTTGCGCTGGACCCAGCCCGACAGGCGGACGTTGTTGCCGACATCGTCCGCGCGAAGCTGTCCGCAGGTATGGGTGCGGTAAAGATGCATGGGTTCCTCGTATCCACCGGCCCGGCCGGCTGTTTCGACCGCGCGTCTAGCCTTGCCGACCTCGCACGTAAAGCGAGCCTCTCCCGCACGAGGGAAATCCCCACCGCATGCTGATCCAGGACAACGCCGCGCTGGCGGACGTTTGCGCGCGGCTGGCGCACGAAGACTACGTGACCGTCGACACCGAGTTCATGCGCGACAAGACCTACTATGCCAAGCTCTGCCTGGTGCAGCTGGGCGGCAGAGAGGAGGCGGTCGCGATCGATGCGCTGGCGCCCGGGATCGACCTGGGTCCCCTCCTGGCGCTCATGGCGAACGACGCCGTCCTCAAGGTCATGCATGCCGCGCGGCAGGACCTGGAGATCTTCTGGCACCTGATGGACGGGCAGCTTCCCCGCCCCCTGGTCGACACCCAGATCGCCGCCATGGTCCTGGGCTATGGCGAGGAGGTCGGCTACGAGGCGCTGGTGAGCAGGCTCACCCGCGCCAAGGTCGACAAGACCTCCCGCTTCAGCGACTGGTCGCACCGGCCGCTCAAGGCCAGCCAGGTCGCCTATGCGCTGGCCGACGTCATCCATCTGCGGGAAATCTGGGAGAAGCTCGACCGGGAGATGGTGGCGATGGGCCGCCGCCACTGGCTGGACGACGAGCATGCCGCCCTGTTCGACCCCAACCTGTACGACGCCGACCCGGAGAACGCCTGGCGAAGGCTGAAGGTGCGTTCCCGCGACCCGCGCTTTGCCGCCGTCGTGCGCGCCCTGGCCGCCTGGCGCGAGCGCGCCGCGCGGGCGAAGGACCTGCCCCGGCAGCGGATCCTGCGCGACGACGTCCTGCTGGAGATCGCGGCGAACAAGCCCGGCACGCTCGACGCCCTGAAGGACCTGCCGCGGGTATCGCTGGACCGCGGCAGCGCGCAGGCGGTCGTCGACGCCATCAACGAAGCCATGGAGCTGCCGGCAACCCAGCTGCCGGTGCTGGAGCCGGTCAAGGACCTGCCCAAGGGCATTCCCGCCATCGTCGACCTGCTGCGGGTCCTCCTCAAGCAGGTCGCCGACGAGCACGACATCTCGCCGCGCCTGATCGCCAATGGCGACGACCTGGAAGCGGTGGCGCTGGATGAGCAGGACGGTGCGCGGGTGCTGAGCGGCTGGCGCCGCGAGGTGTTCGGCGAGAAGGCGCTGGCGCTCAAGCGGGGCGAGCTGGTGCTGGGCATCAAGGGGCGGCGGGTGGTCGTGGAGCCGCGCCAGGCAGGCGCCGGACGCTCCTGACGCGGTCATGAGGGTCCTGGTCACCGGTGCCGGCGGCTTCATCGGGCGGCATCTGGTCGCTGCCCTGCCCGGTGCCCAGGCCGTTCGGCACGACCAGATCGCCGCCGTGCCGCTGGACGGCGTGGACGTCGTCATCCATGCCGGCCGCCACCGCCCAGGCGACCCGCGCGCCTGGCGTCTGGACGAGGACGTGGAGACGACGCTCCTGGCGCGCGTGCAGGGCAGCGCCGCCCGCTACGTGATGCTCTCCACGCGCGCGGTCTACGGCCCGACCGGGTCGGCGCCGCTCACGGAGCAGGAAACGGCCAGCCCCGTCACCGCCTATGGCCGCCACAAGCTGCAGCTCGAGGATCACGCGCAGGCCCTGCTCGGCGATCGGCTGACGGTTCTCCGTCTCGCCAACGTGTTCGGCTATGAATGGCCGGGCCGGACGACCTTCGTCGGCAGCATGCTGGACGGCCTCGCGACGCGAGGCATCATCCGTTTCGACATGGCGGCCGCCACCCGTCGCGACTTCATCCCTGTCGAAGCAGCCGCCACCGCCATCGCTTCGCTGGCAAGCCGTCACCATCCAGGCATCGTGAACGTCGGCAGCGGTTGCCCGACCGCCTGCGGTACGCTGGCTCAGGCCCTCATCGACGGCTTCGGGCGGGGCAGGCTGGTCATCGACCTGGACGAGCCCAAGGACGAGTTCGTGCTCGATACCGGCGTCCTGCGGCGCCGGACCGGAGCCACCGTCACTCCCCAGAACATCCTTGAGGCCGCAGGGATGGCGGGCCGGCAGCTGGCTAGGGCGTTGTCGGCAGGCTGAGCCGTGCCGGGCCCAGGGCTGCACGAACGGCGGCCTCGCTCGGGGTCGAGCCATCGGCCGGGACGAGCGTGCGGATCACGTCCCCCATCGCCAGTCGCTGCAGCGCCACGGCATCCGGATCTTCCATCAGCGCCGCCACCTCCGCCGCGATGGCCGATGGCGTGCAATCCTCCTGGATCAGCTCGGGCAGCACCGGCCGGTTGGCGATCAGGTTCACCAGCGACGCATAGCGGACCTTGATCAGGCGGCGCCCGATGAAAGCGGAGATCGCGGACGACTTGTAGATCACCACGGCCGGGCAACCGGCCAGGGCCAGCTCCAGCGTCACGGTGCCCGATGCGGCGATCGCGGCCTCGCAGGCGGCGAAGAGGTCGAAGCGGCCGGCCCGCTCGGTCGTCACCTGAACCGGCACCGGCCAGTCCGCCACCCCATCGCGCACCAGCGCCTCGACCGACGGCACCGTCGGCAGGACCACGCCGAGATCGGCCTGGTCGACGGCCAGGTCGCGCACGACCTCACGCAGGATCGGCAGGTGCCGGGTGACCTCGGAGCGGCGGCTGCCGGGCAGGAGGCATAGCAGGCGGCGGCTGGCCGGCACCGCATTGGCGGCCCGCCACCGCTCGCCGTCGGGGGCATGCGGAGGCTCCTCGATCACCGGATGGCCGACAAAGGTCCCGGACACGCCGAACCGCGCGAAGAAGGCCGGCTCGAAGGGCAGGATGTAGAGCAGGTGATCGACCTGCCCCGGGAGCCTGCGGGCACGCCCCTCTTTCCAGGCCCAGGCCTGCGGGGCGACGTACTGGACCTTGCGCACCGGCAGGTCGCGCAGCCGGTCGAGCAGGCGAAGGTTGAAGCCGGGCGCGTCCACGGTGAGCAGCAGGTCCGGCCGGATCTCGCGCACGGCCGCCTCGACATTGCGCAGGTGGCGGCGGATGAGCAGGATCTTGGGCACGACCTCGGCAAAACCCATCAGCGACAGGTCTTCCAGCGGCAGCAGGGTCTTCTGGCCGAAGGTGGCAAGGCGCGGCCCGCCCACGCCGGTGACCTCGATCGTCCGCGGTGCCAGGAGCTCGCGCAGCGCATGCACGAACCGGCCGGCCAGTTGGTCGCCCGAGGGCTCGCCGGCCACCACGAACAGGCGGAAGGGACGCTCCGTCACGAGGCGGGATCGATGCCGAGGAGGAACAGGCCGGCCTGGTCGCAGGCGGCCACCGTGGCCTCTCGGTCCACGAGCAGCGTCTGTTCGGCCTCGACCGCGATTCCGGCCAGCCCCGCCGCCACCGCCCTGGCGACCGTCCCGGTGCCCACAGTGGGCAGATCTGCCCGCCGTTCCTGCTGCGGCTTCTTGACCTTGACCAGGACACCGCCGCGCCCGGCCAGCCGCAGCTCCGCACAGCGCTCGAGCAGCCGGTCGGTCCCCTCGACGGCCTCCACGCCGATCACCTGTTCCTGCTGGACCACGACCGCCTGGCCGACATCGAGCAGCCCCAGGGCCCGGGCCACGGTCAGGCCGAGCTGGATGTCGCGCTGGGCGTCGGAATCCGGGGCATGCCGTCCGAGCACGCCAGCCGGTGCCAGCAGCCCCGCCTCCAGCTCGTGCGCGCCGACGACCCTGAAGCCCTCCGCCTCGAGTTCGCCCAGCACCAGCTTCAGGAGCGCGTCGTCGCCGCGGCCGGTGCGCAGCAGCTTGGGGAGCACCGAAATCGCACGGGCATCCAGGCCCATCGCCGAGAAGGAGGGCCGCTTGACCGGCCCGATCATGCAGACCTCGCTGATGTTCTCGCGGTGCAGCAGGTCGATGGCCTTACCGAGCTGGCCGATGCCGACCGTGCCGTGCGGCAGGCCATCGAAGGTGGACGGATCGGTGATCCCGTCCAGCGCCACGATGAACACGTCACGCCCGGCCGCGCGCGCCGTGTCCGCCAGCCGCCTGGGCATCGGCCCGCCGCCGGCTACGATCGCAAGCCTGCCAAGCATGGTCAGCCTTCCGTTCAGAGCAGGCGGTCGCCGACCCGCGGGTGGCAGAGGTCGCGCTGGGACGACTTGTGGATGAACTCGACGATCTCCATGACGCGGGGCTGGTCGGCGAATACTTCCGACACCTCGTTCAGCCGGTCGGCGAACGCGCCCTCGCCTTCGAACAGAGTGCGATAGGCATTGCGCATCTGCCGGATCTCCTCCCGGCTGACACCTCGCCGCTTCATGCCGATATTGTTGAGCCCGGCCAGGTGCGCGCGGTTGCCAAGCACCAGGCCATAGGGGATCACGTCGTTCTCGACGCCGGACAGGCCGCCCAGCATGGCGTACTGGCCGATCCGCACGAACTGGTGCACGGCGCACAAGCCGCCCAGGAAGGCATAGTCGCCGACCACGACATGGCCGCCGAGCGTGGCGTTGTTGGCCATGACCACGCCGTTGCCGACGATGCAGTCATGGGCGATGTGGATGCTCGCCATCAACAGGCAGTCCGAGCCCACCGTCGTGGCCATCCGCCCGCCCTCGGTGCCCGGATGGATGGTGACGTACTCGCGGATCCAGGAGCGCGCGCCGATCGTGATGGTGGACGGCTCGCCCTTGTAGCGCAGGTGCTGCGGCGGCTGGCCGATGCAGGCGAAGGGATGGATGCGGATCCCCTCGCCCAGCGTCGTGTGGCCGTCGATCACGACATGGGCGACCAGCCTGCAGCCGCGCTCGATCCGCACGTTCGGCCCGATGACGCAGAACGGCCCGATCTCGACATCATCGGCGATCTCCGCCTTGGGGTCGACGATGGCAGTGGCGTGGATCTCACTCACCGCTGCGCGTTCCCGTCATCACCTTGGCGGAGAACAGGCATTCGGTGGCGAGCAGGCCATCGACCAGGGCCCGGCCACGGAACTTGTAGATCATCAGCTTGCTGCGCTCGAGCACGACCTCCAGCTTCAGCTGGTCGCCGGGCCGCACCGGGCGGCGGAACTTCACCTCGTCCACCGTCGAGAAGTAGACGGTCGTGCCCTCGAACTCGGCACCCAGCGACGCCACCACCAGGACCGCCGCTGCCTGGGCCAAGGCCTCGATCACCAGCACGCCCGGCATGATCGGGTCGCTCGGGAAATGGCCCTGGAAGAACGGCTCGTTGAAAGTGACGTTCTTGATCCCGACGGCTCGCTTGAACGTCTCGATCTCGGCGAGGCGGTCGACCATCAGCATGGGATAACGATGCGGGATCCGCTTGAGGATCCCGGTATAGTCGATGTCGGGAAGCGGCGTGCCCGGCTCGAACCGTCCCTGCTGGCTCATGGCGCCTCTCCCTTCTTCTTTCTCTTTCCCAGCATGCGCGTGGCAACCACCTGCCGGCGCCACTCGGCGACCGGCACGGCAGGCGCACCACCATAGATCCCACCGCCGGGAAGATCCTCGATCACCCCCGTCCGTGCCGCGAGTTGCACCATGGGGCCGACCGTCAGATGGCCAGCGATGCCGCTCTGGGCCGCCAGGACGCTGTGATGGCCCACCGTTGCGCTGCCGGAGATCCCGGACTGCGCCACGATGATGCAGTGCGCGCCGATCCGCACGTTGTGGGCGATCATGACGAGATTGTCGATCTTGGTGCCGCGGCCGATCACCGTGTCCGAGCCGCTGCCCCGGTCGATCGTGGTGTTGGCACCAATCTCCACGTCGTCCTCGATCACCACCCGGCCAAGCTGGGGCACCTTGTGGTGCGTGGCGCCCATCGCGAAGCCGAAGCCGTCCTGGCCGATCCGTGTGCCGGGATGGATCACGACGCGCTCGCCGATCAGGCAGTGCGACAGGGTGGCCCCAGCCCCGATCCTGGACCCCGCCCCGACCACGACGTTCCGCCCGATCACGGCGTTGGCGGCGACGAGAGCACCTGGACCGATGCTGGCTCCCTCCTGCACCACCGCGCCTGCCTCGACCTGGACACCCTCGCCGAGGGTCGCAGACCTGTGGACATGCGCACCCGTCGAGACCTCGCAATCTGGCACGCCGTTCCCCGGCACCTCGTCAGGGTAGAACCGGGTGGCGATGAGCGCCATGGCGAGCTGCGGGTCCTTGGCGACCAACCGAGCCTTGTCCAGGGGCACGTGGCCGGCATTGGCCACTTTCACGACGATCGCGGCGGCGTTGGTCGCAGCGAGGTCGGGCAGGTAGCGGCGGTGGTCGAAAAACGCGATGTCGCCCGGCCCGGCGGCCGCCAGGCTGGCCACGTCCTCGATCAGAATGTCGGGGTCACCCTCGAGGGTCGCCTGGACGAGGTCCGCAAGGTCGCCCAGACGATGCGGCCCGCTTCGGCGGAAGAAGCGCGGATCGGCCATGATCGGACTATTGTGGCTTGGGCTCGGGGCTGGCCGGCACCGTGCCGCCGGCGGCGGATCCGACCGGCGCCGCCTCGGCGACCTTCACGTCCGGCAGGCGCTGGTCGAGGGCCATGAGCACGTCGGACGTGACATCGATGCGCGGCGAGAACACCAGGACCGTCGAGGACGGGACGACCAGGTTGAAGCCCTTTACCTCCGCCAGCTGGGAAACGACCTGGATGATCGCCTCGCGTACCTCGTTCAGCGCCACCGCGGTGACTTCGTCGAGCTGCCGACGGCGTTCCTGGACCCGGCGCTGGACCTCCGCCACCTCCTTTTCGAACTCGCGCCGCTTGGTGGCGAACGCTTCCGGCGAGAGGACCGTGCGCTGCTTGGCCAGGGCCTGGTCCTGTTCGCGCAGCCTCTGCTCCTGGCCGGTGATCTCGTCCTGGTAGGCCTTGCGCCGTGCTTCGACCTGCTGACGGATGCTGCTTGCCGCCTTCGCGTCGCGCAGGATCTTCTGGTAGTCGATGATGCCGACAACCGCAGGCGGCAGGTTCACCTGAGCGTCGGCCGCGGCAGGCGGCGGCTCTTGCTGCTGCGCCTGGGCCGGCACGACGCCGAACGACACCATGCCTGCCAGAACAGCCAGCGCCAGACGGGTCTTCAGGGATGAACTGGGCAAGCCGATAACCCTCCGGTCAGAACCGCGTCCCGAAGGAAATGCGGAATTCCTCGGTCTCGTCATAATCTTCCTTGGCGAACGGCAGCGCGAAGTCGATCGCGAGGGGACCAAGCGGCGAGATCCAGGACAGACCGACGCCCGCCGATGCCCGCAGCGACCCCGAATCCTCGAGGCCAGGACCGCTGAGGTCGATGTCCGTCAGGGTGCCTGCCTGCGCGAAGCTACGGCCGAAAATCTGCAGTTCCTCTGGCAACCCCAACGGGAAGCGCATCTCCGCGGTGCCCACATAGTAGAGATTGCCGCCAAGGGCATCGCCGAAATCGACGTCACGCGGCCCGATGCCGGCGAACTCGAAGCCTCGGAAGCTGGCGCCGCCAATGAAGAACCGGTCGGACAGGTGCACCTCCTCGCCGCCGAATCCGACGATGTACCCGGCCGAAACGCCCAGGTTGACCACGACGTCCGGAATGATCGAGTAGTACCAGTCGCTGCGGACCTCGTGCTTGATCCACTGGTTGTCGCCGCCAAGGCCCGCGATGTCCTGGTCGAGCCGCAGCAGGGTGCCCGCGTTCGGCAGGAAGCGGTCGTCACGGGTGTCGTAGGCGAGGGTCTGGCCGATGATCGACGAGGTCCGGTCCCCCTCCTCGTCGCGGATATAGGGCGAGGAGTCGTCCGGCACGTCGAAGATCTTGTCGTTGCGCAGGGTGTAGCGCACGCCATGGCGCCAGTTCTCGGTCAGCGGATAGTTCGCCCGCACCGTCCCGCCGACGTTGCGCTCGTCGAACGACGATTCGTCCTGGTAGTCCGTTTCCCGCGAGAACAGGTCGAAGCCGACCGCGAGGTCGCGGTCCATGAAGTAGGGCTCGGTGAAGCCCACGCCGATATCCTGCCGGCGGCCGGAGAAGGTGAACTGGGCGTCGATGTCCTGGCCCCTGCCCAGCAGGTTGCGCTCCCGCAGGCGGATGTCGCCCAGCACGCCGTCCGAGGTGGAATAGCCAGCACCGAACGACAGTTCGCCGGTGGAGCGCTCGACCACATCCACGGTGATGACGACCTTGTCGGCTGCCGATCCTTGCTGCGTGCCGACCTCGACCCTGTCGAAGAAGCCCAGCGCCCGGATGCGCTGCTCCGAGCGGCGCAGGAGGTCGGCGTTGAAGGCATCGCCCTCGGCCAGCCGGAACTCGCGCCGGATAACCCGGTCCAGGGTGCGGACGTTGCCGCGAATGTCGATCCGCTCGACATAGACCCGTGGGCCTTCGTCCACGACGAAGTTGACCGCGACGGTCTTGTTCTCCGTGTCGATCTGCTGGACCGGGTTCACCCTGGTGAACGCATAGCCCAGCACGGACAGGCGATCGGTCAGCGCCTCGACCGTCTTCTCGATCTGCTCGCTGCTGTAGGTTTCGCCGGCCACCGGAACGAGCAGCGACTGGAGCTCCTCGGGCTGCACGTCACGCACGTTGCTGGTGACGGTGATGTCGCCGAAGTTGAACAGCTCGCCTTCGTCCACGGTGAAGGTGATGAAGAAGTCGCTGCCGTCGGGCGACAGCTCGGCCACAGCGGAGCGCACCTCGAACTGGGCATAGCCGCGGCTGGTATAGAAGCGGCGCAACAGCTCCTGGTCGTAGGCCAGCCTGTCCGGATCGTAGGTGTCGTCGGTGGTGAAGAAACGGTACCAGGCGCTTTCCTTGGTCTGGATCACCCCGCGCAGTGCCGAGTCCGAGAAGTTCTCGTTGCCGATGAAGCTGATGCCGCCCACGCCGGTGAGCGGGCCTTCCTTGATTTCGAACACCAGGTCGACGCGGTTCTGGTCGAGCTCGATGACCTTGGGCTCGACCGTGGCGCCGTAGCGGCCGCTGCTGCGATAGATGTCCAGGATCCGGGTCACCGCCGCCTGCACCCGCGCGCGGGTGAACACGGTGCGGGGCTGCAGCTGGACTTCCTGGGTCAGGACCTCGGTCGTGATCCGGTCGTTCCCCTCGAACGCCACCCGGTTGATGATGGGGTTCTCGACGACGGTGACCACCAGGACCGAGCCTTCCCGCTCGATCCTCACATCGTCGAACAGCCCGGTCGCGAACAGTGTCTTGAGCGAATCGTCGAGCCTGCGGTCGTCGAACCGGTCGCCCTGGCGCAGCGACAGATAGTTCTCGATCGTCGCCTGCTCGATCCGCTGGTTGCCGCGCACCTCGATCGCGGTGACGGTGTCCGATGGCTGCTGGGCCTGGGCCGACGGAGCCAGCAGCGAAGTCGAGGCCATTGCGGTTGTCAGAGAAATCGACAGCAAGAGCGCGGTCAACGTCCGGCGCAGCGCCCGGCTTATCTGCATGTGTCCACCCCAGCGGCCCACCGCGTTGCGGGCGAACGCGCCCTGATCAGGATACCCAGCCTTTGAGGAACTCGATGACCTTCAGGTTCACCAAATCGTTCCAAGTCGCGAATACCATGAGGGAAAGCACCATGGCCAGTCCGAAACGGAACGCCATTTCCTGGGCCCGCTCGGCCAGTGGCCGCCCCCGGATCGCCTCCGCCGCGTACATGACGAGATGACCGCCGTCGAGCATCGGGATCGGGAAAAGGTTGATCAACCCAAGATTGATCGACAGGACGGCGGTGAACCAGATCGCCGGCACCAGGCCATCCTGAGAGATCTCCCCGGACATCTGGGCGATGCGGATCGGCCCACCCAGTTCCTGGGTACCGCGTGAACCGACGATCATCTCCCAAAGGCCCGCCAGCGTCCCGGTAATCATCCGCCAGGTCTCGGTGACGGCCTCCACCGGTGCCGACAGGATCGAGCTTCGCCGGAACTCGACGCCCGAGCTGCCGATCCCGATGCGGCCGATCCGGTGCTCGTTGCCGAATCGGTCGGTAAGCTCGGTGAGTTCCGGCACCAGCGGCAGGTCGATCTGGTCCTCCCCGCGCAGAACCGAGATCTGCAGTTCCTCGCCCGGACGGGGAGCCACCAGGGACTGCAGCTGCTCGAAGCTTTCCACGGAAGCACCGTCCACGGCGACGATCCGGTCGCCGGGCAGGATGCCGGCTACCGCCGCCGGGCTGTTCTCGGCCACCGTGCCGACCACGGGCGGCGTGAACGGCCTTCCGCTCACCACGAACAGGAAGGTCAGCGCGACGATGGCGAACACGAAGTTGGCGGCCGGTCCCGCGAAGACGATCGCCGCTCGCTGCCCGACCGTCTTGGCCGGAAACGAGGTGGGATCGGCGCTGACCTTGGCATCGCTGCGGGCACTGGCGGCATCGAGGTCGCCATGCATCTTGACGTAGCCGCCCAGCGGGATGGCGCTGAACCGCCAGCGCGTGCCGTGCCGATCGTTCCATCCGAACAGCTCGGGCCCGAAGCCCACCGAGAACACGTCGACGCGCACGCCGCAGGCACGGGCGACACGGAAATGGCCGTACTCGTGCACGAACACGACGACGGTCAGGATGATGAGGAACGGCACGATATACTGAATGAGCGTGCCGATCATGGCGCGGGCTCCGAAACGGTGCGGGGGAAACGCATCCGGATCGCTTGCTCGGCCAGGGATCTGGCCTCGGCATCGATCGCGAACACGGCCGCGAGGTCGGTGGGGGAAGGCGGGCTGAGATCGGCCAGCACCTCCTCGATCACGGCGACGATGTCGAGGAAGCCGATGCGTCGATCCAGGAAGGCAGCAACCGCCACCTCATCGGCGGCATTGAGAATGGTAGGTGCCGCACCGCCCGCCCGCAAGCACGCCCTGGCGACCCGCAGGGCCGGGAAGCGCGCCGGGTCCGGCGGCTCGAAGCTGAGCGTCGCGAGCTTCGCCAGGTCCAGCCTCGGCACCGACGAGGCGAGACGCTCGGGATGGCCCAGGCAATAGCTGATCGGCACCCGCATGTCCGAACAGCCGAGCTGCGCGATCACCGAGCCGTCCTGGTAGTGGACCATGCCGTGCACGACCGACTGCGGGTGAACCAGCACGTCCAGCCGCTCGTCCGGCAGGTCGAAGAGCTGGTGGGCCTCGATCAGCTCCAGGCCCTTGTTCACCATCGTAGCACTGTCGATCGTGATCTTGGCGCCCATCTTCCAGTTCGGGTGCCGCAGGGCGGCCTCGGGCGTGGCCGCACGCATCTCCGCCACCGATGCCTTGCGGAACGGGCCGCCCGAGGCGGTGATGGTGAGCTTCTCCACGTCGCGGCCATCGCTGCCGGCCAGCGCCTGGAACAGCGCGTTGTGCTCCGAATCGACCGGCAGCAGCCTTGCGCCATGCTCCGCCACCGCCGCCCTGAACAGGTGGCCGGCCGCGATCAGGCATTCCTTGTTGGCGAGCGCCACGGTGGCACCGCGATGCACCGCCGCCATGGTCGGCGCCAGTCCCGCAATGCCGACGATGCCCGCCACCACGCAGTCGGCCGCAAGCCCGGCGGCCGCCACCAGGCCTTCCTCGCCGGCCGCGGTAGCCAGGCCGTGGCCGGCCAGGCGCTCCTGCAGCTGCCGATGGTGCCGGGGATCGCCGATCACCGTCAGTTCCGGCCGGTAGCGCAGCGCCAGCTCGGCCAGCGCGTCCGGCCGCGAATGGGCGGTCAGCGCCGTCACCCTGAAACGTTCCGGATGCTCGTCGACGAGCGCCAGCGTGCTGAGCCCGATCGATCCGGTGGCGCCGAGCACGGTGAGTGTCGTCATGTCAGGACGCCGGGGCCGAACGCGTAGACGAGCAGCGAGGTCACCGGTGCGGCGAACAGCACGGCGTCCAGCCGGTCCAGCACGCCGCCATGGCCGGGAATGACGCGGCCGGAATCCTTCAGGCCCGCCACGCGCTTGAGCCGGGATTCGAACAGGTCGCCCAGCTGCCCGGCGATCGAGACGAACAAGGCGGCAAAGGCGGCTGCCAGCGGCATGCCGTTGGCCAGCGTGGCGACCAGCGCACCGGCGAGCACGCCGCCGATCGCACCGCCCAGGCAGCCGGACCAGGTCTTGCCTGGGCTGATCGCCGGCGCGACCTTCGGGCCGCCTACCGAGCGGCCGACCAGATAGGCGACCGTGTCCGTGCTCCAGATCACCGCGAACATCCAGAGCACCATGGTGAACCCGCGCGGCTCGCCCAGGCGCAGGTCGATGATCAGGACGCAAGGCACCGCGATATAGAGCGGCCCGAATGCGGCGCGGTCACCATCGTTGCGGCCGAACAGGGCCGCCAGCGCCACGGTCGCGAGGGCCACCAGGGCCACGACCGCCAGGGCCAGGTCCACCGTGCCGAGCAACAGGGCCGCCACGCCCAGCAGCGTCGCCAGCCCCGTCGCCACGATCGTCAGGTAGTTGAAGCCGGTCCCGCCGCCCAGCCGGCCGGCGATGCGGCCGTACTCGTAGGCCATGAAGCCGGCCGCGGCGACTACCAGCACGTCGAACGCCCAGCCGCCGAACCACAGGCCAGCCATGGCGATCACCACCAGGGCCAGGCCCGAGGTCAGGCGCTTGTAGAAGGCCGGATCGAACTCGCGGGTCACGCGTCAGCCGACCTGTGCGCTGCTCGACGCTCCGTAGCGCCGCTCGCGCCGGGCGAACTCGGCCAGCGCCGCGCGGAAGTGATGCTCGTCGAAGTCCGGCCAAGCCACGTCGAGAAAGACGATCTCGGTATAGGCCAGCTGCCAGAGCAGGAAGTTGCTGATGCGCTGCTCGCCCGACGTCCGGATCAGCAGGTCCGGGTCGGGGATGCCGGCGGTGCCCAGATGGCGCGCCACCAAGTCCTCGTCGACCGCCGTGGCGTCCAGATGGCCGGCCTTCGCCGCGTCGACCAGGGTGCGCACCGCCTCGGTGATCTCCCACCGGGAGCCGTAGTTCAGCGCCAGCACCAGGTCGAGCCGAGTGTTCCCCTCCGTCAACGCCTCGGCCTCGGCCAGCATCACCCGAATGTCCTCGGCCAGCCGGCTGCGCTCGCCGATCACGCGGATGCGCACGCCCTCCTTGTGCAGTTCGGTGAGCTCCTTGCGGAGGTAGAAGCGCAGGAGGTTCATGAGCTCGCCGACCTCCATGGCCGGCCGGCGCCAGTTCTCCGAGCTGAAGGCGAACAGGGTCAGGTAGCGCACGCCCTCGCGCACGGCCGCGCGGATGGCGCGCCGCACCGAATCGGCGCCGCGGCGGTGCCCCATCACGCCGGGCATGCCGCGGGCGCGCGCCCAGCGGCGGTTGCCATCCATGATGATGGCGACATGCACCGGTGGCGACCCCGGAACGCCCGCTGCAGTGGACGGCATGATGGACAATTCGACGGCCCCCGAGGCGCTCAGACCTGCATGATGTCTTTTTCTTTTTGCGTCAGTAACTGGCCGACCAGGTCGATATGCTTGTCCGTGAGCTTCTGGATCTCGTCGGCATGCTTGGACTGCTCGTCCTGCGAAATGTGGCTGTCCTTCTCCAGCTTCTTCAGCTGGTCCATGCCGTCACGCCGCACGTTTCGGATGGCGACCTTCGTGCTCTCGGCATATTTCTGCGCGACCTTGACCAGTTCCTGCCGGCGCTCGCGCGACATCTCCGGCAGCGGCAGGCGCATGACTTGGCCCTCGACCTGCGGGTTCAGGCCGAGATTGGCCGAACGGATCGCCTTCTCGACAGCCTTGGTCAGGCCGCGGTCCCAGACCTGCACCTGCAGCATCCGGGCATCGGCGACGGTGATGGTCGCACACTGCGCCAGCGGCATCTCGGCCCCGTACGCTTCGACGATCACCGGCTCCAGCATGGAGGTCGTGGCACGGCCGGTGCGCACACCCGCCAGTTCCTTCTTCAGCGCGTCGATCGCGCCATCCATCCGCTTGTTGACGGATTCCAGGTCAAAGGTCTTCACGCTCATCCCCGTTCCTCCCCGTCGATCACCGTGTGCGGTCCAAGTCCTTGCACCACCTGCGCATAGGCGCCTGCTTCACGGACGCGGAATACCACAATGGGGATCCTGCTCTCGCGTGCCAAGGCTATCGCCGAGGCATCCATCACCTTCAGCTCGTCCGCCAGGACCTTCTGGTAGCTCAGGCGCTCGTAGCGGGTGGCATGTGGGTCCTTCTTCGGATCGGCCGAGTAGACGCCGTCCACCTGCGTCCCCTTGAGGATGGCCTCGCAGTTCATCTCTGCCGCCCGCAGCGCCGCGCCCGTGTCGGTCGTGAAGAACGGGTTGCCGGTGCCGGCCGCGAACAGGACCACCCTTCCCTTCTCCAGGTGCCGGATCGCGCGGCGTCGGATATAGGGCTCGCAGACCGCAGCCATCGGGATGGCGGACATGACCCGTGTCGGCACGCCCGCCCGCTCGATGAAGGCCTGCACGGCCAGCGCGTTGATGACCGTTCCGAGCATGCCCATGTAGTCGGCGCTCGCCCGGTCGATGCCTGACCCGGCGAGGCTGGCACCGCGCACGATGTTGCCGCCACCGATGACCAGGCATTGCTGCACGCCCAGCGCCTGGACCGCCGCGACATCGGCCGCGAGACGATCGAGCACGGCGCTGTCATGTCCGGAAGCCTGGGCGCCCAGGAGCGCCTCGCCGGACATCTTCATCAGCACGCGCTTCCAGCGCGGCCGGCCGGTCGAGGACGACCGCTGGGAGCTGACGGTTTCCTCGCTCATCGCGTCGCCGCTCCCTTCCGCCGGCACCCGCCGACCATGTCCCACACGCAGAAAATCAGACGCCGGCGAGCTTCGCGACCTCGGCCGCCAGATCGTCCGCTTCCTTCTGGATGCCTTCGCCGCACTGCATCCGCACGAAGGCGGTCAGCGTCACCGGGGCGCCCACGTCCTTGGCCGCCTGGGCGATGACGTCCTTCACCCGCTGGTCGGGGTTCACGACGAAGACCTGCTCCAGCAGCACGACCTCCTCGTAGAACTTGCGGATGCGACCGTCGACCATCTTCTCGATGATGTTGGCGGGCTTGCCGGAGGCTGCCGCCTGGTCGGCGAAGATCGCCCGCTCGCGCGCGATCAGGGCCGGATCCAGGTTGTCGGTCGACACGGACTGCGGGTTGGTCGCGGCCACGTGCATGGCGATCTGCTTGCCGATCTCGGCGAGCTTCGCCTTGTCGCCGGTCGACTGCAGGCCGACCAGCACGCCGATCTTGCCGAGGTTCGGCGCCAGCTGGCCGTGCATGTAGCCGGCGACGACACCGTCGGCCACCGAGATCATGGCGGTGCGGCGCAACGACATGTTCTCGCCGATCACCGCGATCCCGTTGGTGATCTCGTCAGCCACGGTCCGCCCGGAGGACGGGACGGTCAGGCCCTTGAGCTTCTCAACGTCGCCCATCGCATCGATGGCCAGTGCCGCCGCGTCCATGACGATCGCCTGGAACTGCTCGTTGCGCGACACGAAGTCCGTCTCGGCATTGATCTCGACGAGCGCGCCGGCGGTGTCGGCGAGCTTCAGGCCGACCAAGCCCTCGGCGGCCGTGCGGCCGGACTTCTTCGCCGCTGCCGCCAGGCCCTTCTTGCGCAGCCAGTCGACGGCTTCCTCGAGGTTGCCATCGGTCGCTTCCAGCGCCTTCTTGCAGTCCATCATGCCAGCCCCGGTCTGCTCACGGAGCTGCTTGACGAGGGCGGAGGTAATCTGAGCCATGTTATCCTGGTCCTGAGGTTCGGTCGTTAGCTCGTTCGGTCAGCTCACGCCCGCCACCGGGACTTCCTCACCGATGACCGCCTGCTCGTCAGGCAGAACGGCCGTGTCGACCGTCAGTTGGTCGCCGAGATCGGCATCGGCAACCGACGCGCTGGGCACGATCGTCTCGGCCGGGGCCGCCTCGGCCGCCTCGATCGGCTCCACGGGACCGAGCGGCTCGATCACTTCCTCGTTCAGGTCGACGGCCTCGCCGATATCGGTGCCCGACGCCGTCAGGTCGGCGGTGATACCGTCCAGCACGGCCGCCACGGCCAGGTCGAGATACAGGTTGATCGCGCGCGCCGCATCGTCGTTGCCCGGCACCGGGAAGCGGACGTTGTTCGGGTTGCTGTTGCTGTCGCAGATCGCCACGACCGGGATGCCGAGCTTGTTCGCCTCGGCGATCGCGATCTCTTCCTTGTTCGTGTCGATCACGAAGATCAGGTCGGGCAGGCCGCCCATGTCCTTGATCCCGCCCAGCGAGCGCTCAAGATTGTCGCGCTCGCGGCCGAGGTTCAGGAACTCCTTCTTGGTCAGGTGGCCCTGGCCGCCTTCGACCCGCGCCTCGATCTCGCGCAGCCGCTTGATCGACTGGCTGATCGTCTTCCAGTTGGTGAGCGTGCCGCCCAGCCAACGATGGTTCACGAAATACTGGCCGCAGCGACGCGCGGCATCGGCGACCGGTGCCTGTGCCTGGCGCTTGGTGCCGACGAACAGCACGCGGCCACGGCCCGCCACCACGTCGCGCACGGTGCGCAGTGCGCGGTCCAGCTGCGGGACGGTCTGCGTCAGGTCGAGGATGTGGATGCCGTTGCGGACGCCGAAGATGAACGGCGCCATCGCCGGGTTCCAGCGACGGGTCTGATGGCCGAAATGGACGCCGGCTTCGAGCAGCTGGCGCATGGTGAAGGTCGGAAAGGTCATGATCCCAGATTCCTCGGGTCGGTTCTTAACCTCCGCGGACGATAACGTCGGAATGACCCGACGCACCGATAGAGGGCGTGCCAAGACGGCACGGCGTCGTCCGCGTGCGAGATGGCCGGCTCTTTACAGCGAGGCGGCCGATCATGCAACCCGCGGCTGCAGGCGAGGATCACTCGGTGCGGATACGGGAACGGCATCGCGCATGGCCCGGCCCATGTGCCGCGGCATGGGGATCAGCCCGGCTCCCTCGACTCGCCCGAGGCAGCTACCCGTGGCGCCGGCGCCTGCTGCTGCCACGGCCAGCGCCCCTGGATCTCCACCTCCAGCGAGAAGCTGAGGAACGTCCGGATGAGCACGATCAGGGCGAGGACGCCCAGGTTCTGCAGCGTGGGCTCGACCGCGACCGTGCCGATGATGTCCGCGGCGACCAGGAATTCCAGGCCCAGCAGGATGGCCCGCCCGAGGCTGGCCCGGTACGCCTCGTAGGTCCCGGTCGAGCTGCCGGCCCGTAGCGCCTGAACCAGATAGCGAAGCGAGGCCACCACGGCACCGACCACGATGATGCCGACGCCGACCAGCTCGATCGCCCGCGCCGTCCAGTGCAGCCAGACTTCGAGCCCGTCCGTCATCGCCAGTGCCGGAGCGGCCTGCTCAGCCCTGGCCAGCCCTGGAACGAGAACTGTTGCCGCGGCCAGCGCAGCCAGGATCGAACCCCGAACTACAGGATACCGCTTCATGGTGGCGTGACCTTTCCCGAAAGTGCCGGCGGTGGATGAAAAGCCGAGGCGGCTTCCGGATCGGCGCCCGCAGCTTGCAAGGCTGCCTCCGGCACGCCCGTCCGAACGCCGGCGGCAGGCTTTCCTGGCCGGCCGCCTGGACATCCACTAGAGCCTGGGCGCCCCTTCCGCGAGTTTGCCCGTGTTGCGCCGTTCGATCACCCTTAGCGCCCCCGCCCTGTTCGTGTTCCTGTGGAGCACCGGCTTCATCGGGATGAAGTTTGCAGCGCCCTACGCCGAGCCGCTGACCTTCCTCGCCTGGCGGTTCGCCATCGTCGCCGCGATCATGACGTCGGTGGCCCTGCTCACCAGGGCGCCATGGCCACGCTCGCGCCGCCAGTTCCTTCATGCCGCGGTGGCCGGCATCCTCCTGCAGGCCGTCTATCTCGGTGGCGTCTACGAGTCCCTGGTCCACGGCCTGTCCACGGGTACCTCGTCGCTGATCGCATCGATGCAGCCGGTGCTCGTCGCGGCGATCGCCGGCCCGCTACTGGGCGAACGGCTGGTCCGCCGCCAGTGGCTGGGGATCGGCTTCGGCGTGGTGGGCGTGCTGCTCGTGGTGGGAGGCTCGCTCCGGGTGGGTTCGGCGCAGGGCACGCTGGAGGCCCTGGCAGGCCTGCTCGGCATCACGGCTGGTACATTATGGCAGAAGCGCTTTTGCGCCGACCTCGACCTGCGTACCGGCTCGGCCGTCCAGTTCGGCGCCGCCGCCCTGGTCTGCCTGCTGGGTGCCGGGATGTTCGAGGAAGGGCGGATGGGCTGGAATGGCCAGGTCGTGTTCGCCATGGCCTGGCTCGTGCTGGTCCTCTCGCTGGGCGCGATCTCGCTGCTGTTCACGATGATTCGGGAAGGCCAGGTCGCCCGGGTATCCGCCCTGTTCTTCCTGGTCCCGCCGGTCACCGCACTGCTCGGCTGGCTCCTGTTCGGCGAGCAGCTAGGCTGGGGCGACCTGGCCGGCATGGCGCTCAGCGCCGTGGGCGTGGCGCTGGTCAGCCGGCGGCCGCCTCCTCCGGCTCTGGCGTCACCTGGCGCGCCCGCTCGCTGGTCCTGAGCGTCACAAAGATTCCGGACGCCACGATCACGGCGATGCCGGCCCAGGTCCAGCCATCGGGCAGGTCGCCGAACAGCAGCCAGCCGATCGCGACGGTGCTGACGATCTCGAAATAGCCGAGCGGCGCCAGCACGCTGGCCGGTGCGCGCTCATAGGCCCGCAGGAGAAGGAGGTGCCCAATGGCGGCGATGGTGCCGATCGCCAGGAAGCCCAGCCAGTCCGGCCAGCTCATGGGCGACCAGACGAACGGCATGATCGGGCTCATCACGATGGCACCCACGAACGCCGTGAAGAACAGGGAGTGCAGGTGCGGGGCCAGGCCGGCCAGCTTTCGGGTCAGCATGATGTAGACGGCGAACACGAAGGCGGTGGAGAAAGCCAGCAGCGAGGCCGGCTGGAACACGGCGGCACCCGGGCGGATGATCAGGAGCGCGCCCAAAAAGCCCACCAGCGCCGTGGCGATCCTGGCAGCACCCAGCCGCTCGCCCAGCACGGCCGGGGCCGCCAGCGTGACGATCAGCGGATAGACGAAGGCCAGCGCCAGCGTCTCCGCCATGGACAGATACATCAGCGCCGTGAAGAACAGCACGGTCGCCATGAGCAGACACAGGCCGCGCAGGACCTGGAGCCCCAGCCGCGGCGGTGTCAGGACGCGCAGGCCGAAGCGCGGCAGGACCAGCGGCACGAGTACCAGCATGTTGAAGGCATACCGGCCCCAGGTGATCTGCAAAGGATGGAAGCGCTCGCCCATGAGCTTGGCGATCCCGTCCAGGACCGGCAGGATCGTGAACGCCAGCAGCACCAATCCGATACCGACGAGCGCACCCTTGTCCGCCTTGCCCACCTTCTTCTCCCTGACCCTGACCGGCTGCCCTTCCCACAGCCGCACCCCAGGCGTCCAGCCATGGCCAAGGTGACGGCCAAGGGTGCGGCCGCATCGAGGCAGCGCGGCACCACCGGGGCCACCCGTCGCCAGGGCTTCTGGCGCAGGCTCCGCTCGCCCGGGCGCATCCGCACCATCCTGCGCTGGACCATGATCGTCGTCCTGCTGGTGGCCTTCCTGCCGGTGCCGCTGCTGCTCATCGGACGCGTCGTGCCGACCTGGTTCACGCCCTTGATGATCCTCCGCCTGGCCGAGGGCGAAGGGCTCTCGCGCAGCTGGACGCCGATGGACGAGATCCCGAAACCGTTGCCCAGCATGGCGATCGCCTCGGAGGACCAGCTGTTCTGCTCCCATCGCGGCTTCGACTGGAAGGCGCTGAACCAGCAGCTGGAGCGCGTCCAGGCGGGCCGCCGGAGCCGGGGAGCCTCGACCATCAGCCAGCAGACCGCCAAGAACCTGTTCCTCTGGGACGGCCGCAGCTGGATCCGCAAGGGGCTGGAGGCATGGTACACCCTCCAGCTCGAACTGCTCTGGCCCAAGCGACGCATCATGGAAGTCTATCTGAACATCGCGGAGATGGGGCCGGGCGTTTATGGCGTGGCCGCGGCGTCCCGCTACTGGTTCGAGAAGGACCTGAGCGACATCTCACGTGCGGAGATGGCAAGGATCATCGCGATCCTGCCGGCACCACGAACCTGGAAGGCGCAGCCGGCGACGGCGAACATGCGGGCACGCGGCAGGCAGATTGATTCGCGGGCGCAGCGGCTGGGGGACCTGGACGCATGCGTGCGCTGACGGCGGCGCTGGCCGTCCTGGTGCTGGCCCTGGCGGGAACGCCGGCCAGGGCCGAGCAGATCGAGAGCTTCGCCCGGGTCTACGAGGACGGCTCGCTGTCGATCGGCGGCACCCATGTCCGTCTGTACGGCATCATCATCCCCAAGCTCGGCGTGCTCTGCATCCAGGACGCCTACGGCCAGACCTGCTCCGACTTCAGCGCGCAGCGGGCGCTGGAGCGGCGGATCAGCGGCTTCGTCCGCTGCGACATCGTCCGCCGCGACGCCAACGGCGTGGCCGAGGGGCTCTGCACCGTGGCTGGCCGCGACCAGTTCGGGCCCCGTTTCGATCTGGGGGCCTGGCTGGTGAGCGAAGGCCTGGCCGTGCCGCTGGCAGGAGCCCCGGCCGAGTATGCGGCCCTGGCCGACATCGCCAAGGCCCGCGAGACCGGCGTCTGGTCGGGCGTGCTCGTGCCGGAGCTCAACGACTGGAACTAGTCGGCTGGCCCCGCGGCGGCGCGCTGATTCGACATGGCGCCCGGGACCTTCGGCGGGAGATCGCGCTTCGTCCCTGCAGCCTGTTGGGCAGCGCACAGGCTGTGCCGTTTCGGCGGCAGACCGAACATTCGGCCATACTCCCGGGTAAACTGCGATAGGCTCTCATACCCCACCTCGAATGCGGCGCGGCTGGCCGAATGGCCTTCATGCAGCATGAGGCGGCGAGCCTCGATGAGCCGAAGCCGCTTTTGGAACTGTCCTGGCGTGAGCGACGTCATCCGCTTGAACTGCCGGTGAAAGGCCGTAAGGCCCATGGCCGCAGCCGCGGCCAGGCGCTCGACCGGGATGCGCGCCCGATAATCGGACCTCAGGATGGCGATCGCCCGGGCCAGTCGGCTCGCATGGCTGTCCGGAAGAGCCAGTCCACGCAGCGCAGCACCATGTCGGCCCGACAGCAGCCAGTAGTGCAGTTCCCGCATGATGCCCGCGTGAAGAATCGGGATCGCTTGCGGCCGGTCCAGCAGGCGCATCAGCCGCCAGGCGCAATCCAGCGTCGCAAGGTCGGTGTCGTCGGCGAGCACGGTCCCTGCCTCGGATGGGCGCGCAGGGCGGACG
>NZ_DATAGQ010000149.1:0-29633 GCF_036263595.1 Geminicoccus sp.
GATCTTCCAGAAATCCAGCTTCATGCCGCATGCGACCGCGACCTCCTGAACGAGGTCGTGCTCGCCGACGGACGCGCCGCCGCTGGTCAGCAGGATGTCGATATCATCCAGGTCCGTGAACGCTTCCGCGAGCGCTGCGCGATCGTCTTTGGCGATACCCAGATCCACCGGCTCGCCGCCCCAGGCACGCACCATGGCAGCCAGTGTCGTGGCATTGCTGCTTACGATCTGGGCTCGGCCGGGTGTTTCGCCCGGCCTGACCAGCTCGTCGCCCGTCGACAGGATCGCAGCGCGCGGACGGCGGCGTACCGGCAGCCAAGCATGCCCGGTCGTGCCGGCAAGGCCAAGCTGGAGCGGGCCCAGCACCGTACCGGCCGCGAGTGCGGTCCAGCCCGTAGAGAAGTCCAGGCCTTGCCGGCGGACGAAGGTTCCGGGCGCGACCGGCTCGGCGAAGGTGATGATGTCCTCGTTCGCGACCGCATCCTCCTGCAGCGCCACCGCATCCGCCCCGTCGGGCATCGGCGCACCTGTGAAGATGCGGACGGTGGTGCCCGCAGCAACCGACCCGTCAAAGCCGTGGCCGGCGATCGAGCGTCCCACCAGGCGCAAGCTGGCCCCGGGCTGCGCAAGATCGGCGCCGCGCACCGCGTAGCCGTCCATGGCCGATACCGCACAGGGGGGCTGATCGCGCCGCGCGACAAGATCCTGCGCCAGGACCCGGCCAGCTGCCGCGTCCAGACCGACCCATTCGATCCTTTTGGTCGTCAAGCCGGCCAGGAGCCGCTGGCGCGCCTCGTCCACAGGAATCATGGCGCCTGCCAAGGTCCAGAGCGACCGCCCTCCTTCGACAGCAGCCGTATCCCCTCGATGGACATTCCCCGGTCGATCGCCTTGCACATGTCGTACACTGTGAGGGCTGCCACCGAAGCGGCGGTGAGTGCCTCCATCTCCACACCCGTGCGTCCCGTCACCTTGCAGGTTGCCGTGATGACGACCGATTGTTCGGCTTCGTCCAGCTGAAGCTCGACGTTCAGCGAGGAGAGGGGGAGTGGGTGACAGAGCGGGATCAGATCCGCAGTACGCTTGGCACCCATGATGCCTGCAAGCTGCGCCACTGCCAGCACGTCACCCTTTTTGAACCCGCGCGCACGGATCTGCTCGAGCGTGGGAGCTGCCATCCGAACCCGGGCCTCCGCCACCGCGCGCCGCTCGGTAACGTCCTTGTTCGTGACGTCGACCATCACGGCATTGCCGTGATGGTCGAAATGGGTCAGCTCGCTCATGCTGGGTTCAGCAGGCGCTGCGTCGCAGCGGCGACGTCCGCTTCCCGCATCAGTGACTCGCCGACCAGGTAGGCCTTGGCCCCGGCACGGCGCATCCGGATCAGGTCGTCGTGGACGTTCAGGCCACTCTCGGCGACGAGCTGTCTGCCCGGAGGCACGTCGACCGCAAGGCGCTCGAACGTGCCGAGGTCGACTTGCAAGGTCTTCAGATCGCGGTTGTTGATCCCGAGCAGGCAGCTGTGCGGAAGACGAAGCGCCCGATCCAGCTCTGCTTCGTCATGCACCTCGACGATCACGTCCATCGCAAGGTCGAAGGCTGCCGCCGCTAGCTCCTCGGCCTGTGATGGCGACAGGCACGCCATGATCAGCAGGATACAGTCGGCGCCCATCCAGCGGCTTTCGACGATCTGCCAGGGGTCGAGCATGAAGTCCTTGCGCAGGACTGGCAGCGAGACGCTTTCCCTTGCCAGGACCAGGTACTCGTCGGCGCCCTGGAAGTAGGGCGCATCGGTCAGCACCGACAGGCAGGTGGCCCCACCGCGCTGGTAGTCCCTCGCCAGGGCCATGGCGTCGAAGTCCGGCCGGATCAGCCCCTTGCTCGGCGAAGCCTTCTTGATCTCCGCGATCAGTGGCAATCCACCGCCTGCGTCCTTGGCTGCCAGGGCCACGGCGAAGCCGCGCGGGCGCTTGGCTGGAAGCTCCGCGGCAAGGGCGGCAAAACTCTGCTGGCGCTTGCGCGCCGCCACGTGCGCGCGCTTGCGTTCGCAGATCTCGGCGAGGACATCCCTCATGAGCCGCTCCGCGTGATCATCACCATCTGCTCCAGGGCACTCAGTGCCGAGCCATCGTCGATGGCGGCGGCCGCCAGTCGAGCACCCTCCTTGAGATCGGTCACCCGGCCCGCCACCAGCAGCACGGCGGCCGATCCGAATACCGCGGCGTCGCGCAGCCGGTTCCGTTCGCCCGACAGGACGTCCCGGATCGCCCTGGCGTTGTACTCGCTGTCGCCACCCTTGAGATCGCCGGACTTCGCCCGCTCGATGCCGGCATCCTCCGGCGTGACTTCAAACAAGCGGACACCGCCATCCTGCACTTCAGCTACCAGGGAGGCTGCGGTCGTGGTCAGCTCATCCATACCATCCTGGCCATGAACGACCCATGCCCGCTCGGCGCCCAGCTCGAGCAGCGCCTGCGCAATCGGTTCGACCCAGGCGGCGGCAGCAACGCCCACCACTTGGCGCTTGACGCCGGCCGGATTGGCCAGCGGTCCAAGGAAGTTGAAGATGTTCCGCACGCCCAGTTCCGCCCGTACCGGCCCGACATGCCGCATGGCCGGATGGTGGTGGGGCGCCATCATGAAGCCGATACCGGCCTCGCGGATCGAGCGCTCGACCAGATTCAGCTCGCAATCCAGTTTCACGCCCAACGCGGCCAATACGTCCGAAGAGCCCGACCGCGAGGTCGCTGCACGGTTACCATGCTTGGCAACCGGTACACCGGCACCAGCCGTGACCAGGGCAACGGCGGTGGAAATGTTGTGGGTGCCCGAGTGGTCGCCGCCGGTGCCGCAAGTATCGACCGAATCGTGCGGTGCCTCGATGCGGATCATGCGCGCCCGCATGGCGGATGCAGCGGCCACGATCTCGTCCACTGTTTCGCCGCGAACCCGCAGGCCCATGAGAAACGCGCCGATCTGGGCCGGGGTCGCAGCACCGTCCATGATGATCGAAAAGGCCTCATGGGCCTCCGGACCACTGAGCGGACCGCGCTCCGCGAGCTTCATCAGGATCGACTTCATGCCTCCAGGCGTGGGGGAAGGCCCGTTCATGCCTGTCCCCCGACACCTGCCAAGTCGAGGAAGTTCTTCAGGAGATGCTTGCCTTCGACGGTTTCGATGCTCTCCGGGTGGAACTGCACCCCGTGGATCAGGAACTCCTTGTGGCGCAGTCCCATGACCACCGCATCATCCGAATGCGCGTTCGCGACGAGGCAGTCCGGCACGGTGCCAGGAACGGCGCAGAGCGAGTGGTAGCGCGTCGCCGTGAACGGCGTGGGCAGGCCTGCGAACACGCCGGTGCCGTCATGCTCGATCTGGTCGGTCTTGCCGTGCATCAGCCGCGGCGCGCGCGCGACAGTCGCCCCGAAGGCTTGCGCGATCGCCTGGTGACCCAGACAGACGCCCAGGATCGGTATGCGACCCTTGGCACGGCCGATCAGGTCCAGGCAGATCCCGGCATCGTCCGGAGTGCAGGGGCCGGGGGACAGGACAATCGCTTCCGGTCCCATGTCGAGCACCTCGTCGACGCTCAGTGCGTCGTTACGCCATACCTCGGCCGTGGCGCCGAGCTCACCCAGGTAATGATACAGGTTGTACGTGAAGCTATCGTAATTGTCGACGAGCAGCAGCATCTGGCCTGCGATCCGGAAGGGCGACCTTGACTGGACGCTTAACTCTGGAGCGCGTGGCCGTCGAGGAGCTTGGGTGATGGAGCGGCGACCCCGCGTGCCGGAACCGGTCTTTTCTCCAGCCCGGCGCTTCCCTAGGGGCCGGGTTGCCGATATGCGAGGACGATGTCGGGCGACCAAGTCGCCGCCCGTTCACGATTGCGACCCTTTGTCGATGCTGCACCCCATGGAATTCGAATGAATCGCCCCAGGCTCTCGCGACATGGCCGCCGCAGGCTGCGGCGCAGCCTTGCAGGCGCTGCGTGGGCGAGCTGTCTGCTGGCAACGGCCCTGGGGGTGCAGACGATCATTGCCTGGGACGATGCTCGGGGGATGCAGCTGCGCCAGGGCAGCTCGTCGATCGCATCAGCTCGCGCGGCGGCCGTACCCGAGGCGGAACCGCCTCCAGCCGCGGCGGGTCGGACGCCACTACGGAATTCCGCCCCCGTGCACGAAGCGCCAACAGCCTTGCTGCCGCTGTCGCCTGAAGCAGCGGCCCCGGTCGTTCCGCCCGGAGTCGAGCCACCGACCCCCGTTGAGGATCCTGCACCGCTGGTCCTGCGAGCCCTGAATGTGCGGGAGCCGCCGATGCCAGTCCAGGCTGACGCTCCGGCGCCGGTAGGCATGGCTGGCATTGATCCGGCGACGAGCGGAGGAGATGCAGAAGCAGACGCGGACGTGAAGGCTTCCGGTGAGGAACAGGCGGCCCCGGTGCCGATGGCTACGGCTGCGCTGGATGCGGCTGAGGCAGCATCGGACCCTGATGCGAACCGGCAGCCGGTCGAGGACGAACTGCCGGCCCCAGCCGAGGTGGCGACTGATCTGCCGCTCTCGTTCGAGGAGAAGGATCTGCCCTCCCTTGCGCCCGCACCGGCCATCGATCCCGTAGACATCGTGCCGGCTGCCATGCCGAGCGTACGACCGCGGCTGCTCCAGGCTCCACCCGTCGCGCCGTCGGTGGCAATCGTCATCGACGACCTGGGCTACAACGAGCGTGCGGCCCACCGTCTGATCGCTGCCGGTCGGCCGCTCACGCTAGCGTTCCTGCCGATCTCGCCGAACGTCGCCGGCCAAGCCCGCTCGGCCGCCGCCGCTGGAATGGACGTGATCGTGCACATGCCGATGGAGCCCCTGGGCAGGGAGAATCCCGGTCGTGGCGCCATCCGCGTCGGCATGCCGGCCGAGAGCATCGAGGCGCTGGTCGAAGCCGGTCTGGCGGCCGTGCCGGGCGCGATCGGCCTCAACAACCACATGGGCAGCAAGGTGACTTCCGACCTCGCAAGCATGCGACCAGTGATGGCGACGCTGGCCAGGCGCGGCCTGTTCTTCCTCGACAGCCGGACGTCCGGCAGCAGCAAAGCTCACGCTGCCGCCCTGGCTTCGGGCGTTCCCGCGATCGGCCGGGACGTCTTTCTCGACAACGAGGTGAGCTTTGGAGCGGTCATGCGCCAGCTTCAGGCAACGGAACGGCGGGCGCGCACGCGCGGCTATGCCGTGGCGATCGGGCATCCCCATAACACCACCATCGACGCGCTGCTGGCCTGGATGCCTGAGGCCGAGGCCCGGGGGATCAGCCTGACGACCCTGAAGACATTGGTGCCGCTGGACACCTGCCGGCAGCCGATTGCCCAGGCGAGATTCGATTGCAGCCAGATCGGGGTGGCCGCCGTCGCCCAGGCCGAGCGGCACTAGCCCGGTCCGCCTTCAGTTGCTGCGGTCGTTCGCCAGCGCCACCGCATCCTCGGCGGCTCGGATCAGGGCGCGCGCCTTGTTGCAGCTTTCCTGGTACTCGGCCTCCGGGTCGCTGTCGGCCACCACGCCGCCGCCCGCCTGGATGTACATGCGCCCATCCTTCAGCAGGGAAGTGCGCAGGGCGATGCAGGTGTCCATGGTTCCGTCGACACCGAAATAGCCGACCGTCCCGCCATAGAAGCCGCGGCGCTCCGGCTCGAGCTCCTCGATGATCTCCATTGCCCGGACCTTCGGCGCACCTGACACCGTGCCGGCCGGGAATCCGGCAATCAACGCGTCGAGCGCGTCCCTGTCTGGCCGGATCCTGCCCTCGACGTTGCTCACGATGTGCATGACGTGGGAGTAGTACTCGACGATCATTTTCTCCGTCACCCGCACGGTGCCGATCCGGGCGACCCGGCCCACGTCGTTGCGGCCAAGGTCCAGCAGCATCAGGTGCTCGGCCAACTCCTTGGGATCGCCCAAGAGGTCGGCTGCCAGTTCGGCGTCCTGGATGCGGTCGGCGCCGCGGCGACGAGTTCCGGCAATCGGGCGGATGGTCACCGTCTCATCGCGCAGCCGGACCAGGATCTCCGGCGAGGAACCGACCAGCTGGTAGCCGTCCAGGTCCAGGTAGAACAGGAACGGTGACGGGTTCAGGCGGCGCAGCGAGCGGTAGAGGTCGAAGGGCGGCAGCGAGAACTCGGCGGTGAAGCGCTGCGATGGCACGACCTGGAAGATGTCGCCGGCCGCGACGTACTCCTTCGCCCTGAGGACCATCGCATGATAATCCTCCCGGCTCATGTTCGGCACCGGCTCGATCTCTGCGGCGGTCTCGCTGCGGCGCTGGTGCGGGACTGGACGCTCCAGATCGGCCAGCGCAGCCGCCAGCCGGTCGCAGGCTTCCTCGTAGGCGGCCGTGGCGCTGATGCCGCTGCGTGGCCGGACCGGCGTCACCAGGGTCATCCGGTCGAAGACGTTGTCGAACACGCAGACCAGGGTCGGCCGCAGGAAGACCGCATCCGGCAGGCCCAGCGCGTCCTCGTTCTTCTCCGGCAGTCTCTCCATCAGCCGCACCATGTCATAGCTCATCTGCCCGAACAGGCCGGCGGACATGGGTGGCAGGCCGCTTGGCAGGTCGATCCGGCACTCGTCGATCAGGCTGCGCAGCGCGACGAGTGACGGCTCTTCCAGCGGCTCGAAGGCGGCACGGTCCTCCATGAAGTGACGGTTGATCTCGACCCGGTTGCCGCGACAGCGCCAGATCAGGTCCGGCTTCACCGCGATGACCGAGTAGCGGCCCCGAACCGCGCCACCTTCGACGCTTTCGAGGAGGATGCCGTAGGGCCTGCCTTCGCCCAGCTTCATCCATGCCGAGACGGTGGTTTCCAGGTCGGCAGGGATCACCGTGCTGACGACGGTGGGGGCGTTGCGCTCATAGGTGGCGGCGAAGGAGGAAAAGTCGGGAGCGATCTTCACGTGGATGTACCCGTGCGAGCGGCAGTGGCGAGGGAAGGCGGGCATTCGACTGTCACCGACGCCATCGCCCCTTCCACCGCACAGGTTCATTGACGGCGCCGGATCGATCGTCCGCGGCACACCTGATCACTGCGGCACACTCGTCGGTCGCATGAACTGGGCGAGGGCGCTCTCGTGCACGACCGGCGGGAACATCCGGCGGAGCGCCTGGTCGTACTGCTCCACCACATCGCTGGTCATCTCGCCCGCGATCTGGCTGTTCAGCGCGTCTTCCCCCGCCGGCGTGGCCGGGATGACCTGGTCGGTCACCAAGACGCCGTAGCCCGCCTCGAGTTCGAGCGGCTCGGCCGGCAGCTCACCTACTGGCGCTGCGAACAGTCTTTCGACGGCCTGCGGGCCTAGTTCGTTCGCCTCACCCAGGTCGTTGCGCTTGAGCGGGCCGATAGGCAGGACAGCCGCATCGGTCCGGCCTGCTGCGGCCTCCTCCAGGGTCTTGCCAGACTTCACGGCGGCCAGGAGCTCCGTAGCGATGGTGTTGGCCCTGGCCTTGCGCGCGTCGGCCAGCCACGCTGCCTGCACCTCGTCGCGCACTTCGTCGAGCCTCCGATCGCGCTCGGGTTCGATCGCGTCGACGCGAAGGAGAAAGGCGCCACCGTCCGGCAGGGTCTCCATCGACGTCACCACTCCCTGCGCGGCGCCGAAAGCGGCCCGAAGGACCTGCTCCGGCAGCGGCGGGTCGATCTCCTTGCCGGCGGGATCGTTGCCGATCGAATCGACCTTCTCGATCTTGCGGACCGGGAAGCCGCCGGTACGTGCCGCGTCCTCCAGCGAAGCGCCGCCTGCGATCTGGTCCTGGACTGCGTTCTCCAGCTGCGGCAGGTCCTCGGTCGCCTGCGCCAGGGCGAGATCGTTGCGGATCCGTTCGCGCACCTCCTCGAACGGCGTCTCGGTTTCCGGCGTCGCCCCCTGGATCACGAACATCACGTTGTTGCCGAACGCTGTCTTCGTCGTGGCGCTGACGCCGTTCTCGGGCGCGGCGAAGATGGCCTCCTCGACGGCAGGATCGGGAAAGCCGCCCTTTTGCACCTTCCCCAGGCTCTGCGCGGCGACACCCTTGTCGGCTAGGGAAGTCGCGACCGCGCCCGGATCCTCGCCAGCCTGGATGCGGGTCCTGGCCTCAGCCAGGACCGCCTCGTCCGGGCCGGTCAGCTGCAGGACGTCGCGTGTAGCAGGTTTGGTGAACTCAGCTCTTCGTTCCTGATAAGCCTGCCGCAGCTGCTCGTCGGCGATCTCGGTCTCCGGGACCAGGTCTTGTGGCCGCATCACGAGGAGCGTGATGCTCCTGTACTCCGGCGCCCGGAACTCCGCCTGGCGCTCCTTCAGCAGGGCCGTCAGCTGCTCTTCGGTCGGCGTGGCTACGTCCTGGACCTGGTCCGCCCGCACCAGGAGGACGCGGCCCTGGCGCTGCTCGTTGCGGTACTTCCACAACAGGTCCGTGCCGGTCTTCGGCGCCGTCGCGGCCACGCCCATGCTCAGGATCATGAGGCGGCGTAACTCGTCACGCCGCAGGAGCTGCAGGTATCCTTGCTCGGTGAAGCCGTTGGCCCTGAGCAACTGGTCGAAGCGCGCCTTATCGAACCGTCCGCCGACCTGGAAGGCCGGGTTCGTCGTGACGATCCGGGCGAGCGTAGCATCGTCCAGCACGATGCCCAGCGAGGCAGCATGCGCCTCGATGCTGCGGTCGGTGATCAGCTGGTTGAGGACACGCTGGCCCATGCCCATCGCCATCGCGCGGTCCCGCTCGATAAACTGGCCGGAACGCTGCCGCAGGGCGCGAAGCTCCTGGTCGAGCAGTGCTTCCGCCTCGGCCATCCCGATCTCGTGGTCGCCCACGGTGACGATCGTGTCGCCGCCAGTGCCGCCGCGGAACACGTCGCCGATGCCCCAGACGGCAAAGCTCAGCACCAGCAACACGACGAAGGCGCCACCGATCAGCTTGGTGATGGACTTCTTCAGCTTGTCGAACATGATGACCGGTGATCTTCCTGGCTGGCCGCCTGCCTCGCTTGCTCGATCTCAATACCTGAATCCCGAGCGGCGCGGACCATACCGATGCGGGATGGTCTGGGCAACGAAGCCCTGAAGGCGTTTGTGACACACGGCATGGGCGGCTTTGCCGGTTGCAATGGTGGCGGTCCGTCGACAGCTGTGCTATCGGCCCGCGGTCGCTGGGATGCCTCGTCGCCCGCCAGGCATCGGCATGTCCATGCCCGGCCATCGAAATGCCGCACCGATTCCTCGTTTTGCTTGGAGTAGCTCATGCCTGGGCGGCGCCCGCTCGTGTTCGGAAACTGGAAGATGAACGGCCTCGGGCAGGACACTCGCGCCCTGTCGGACCGCCTGAAGGCGTTCGGGCCAATCACTCGAGGCACGCTTGGAGTGTTCCCGCCGTTCACCCAGCTTCAGGCCGTCGCGGAAAAGCTCAGGGGAAGCGGCATCGTCGTGGGTGCGCAGGATTGCCATGAGGCAGCCAATGGCGCCTATACCGGCTCCGTCAGTGCGGCGATGGTGGCCGATACGGGAGCCACCGCAGTCATCCTCGGACACTCCGAGCGACGGCACGGCCTGGGGGAGAGCGACGCGCTGGTAAACGCCAAGGCGAAGAGCGCGCTGGATGCGGGCCTTGCGCTACTGGTGATCTGCATCGGCGAGACCGAGAGCGAGTACCTGGACAAGCAGACACTGGCGGTCCTGGATCGGCAAGTCGAAGGATCCATACCGGCCGACATCGACCCGGACAGGCTGGTGGTGGCGTACGAGCCGGTCTGGGCGATTGGCACGGGACGCACGCCTTCGCGGGAAGAGATCGCATCGGTGCATGCCCATCTCCGCGGCAGGCTGGCCGCCCACCTCAAGGGTGACGGGCGCTCGGTTGCCATCCAGTATGGCGGGTCGGTCAAGGGGGCGAACGCTCCGGTGATCCTGGGGATCGCCGACGTGGATGGTGCCCTGGTGGGAGGCGCCAGCCTCGATCCAGTCGACTTCGCCAAGATCTTCACCGCAGGTGGCGGAAGCTTCGCCGCGCCTGGGAGCTGACATCATGCAGACGGTTATTCTCGTCATCCATCTTCTGATCGCCGTGGCACTGGTCGGTCTGGTCCTGATCCAGCGCAGCGAGGGAGGCGGCCTCGGTCTCGGAGGCGGCGGGGGCGGCGGCGCGGGCTTCATGACGGCACGCGGCGCCACCAACTTCCTGACGCGCTCGACCGCCATCCTTGCCGGCTGCTTTGTGGCGACGAGCCTGGTGCTGGCGATCCTGGCCGGCAGTGGCAGCTCGAGCAACTCGATCTTCGACGACCTTCCCGAGCAGCCGGCACCGGTGGAGCAGCCGGCGGCACCGGCCGCTCCTGCCGGCCCCGCGGCGCCGATCGCTCAGTAGTGCCAGCGCCCGGCCCGCGGGCCGAGGCGATCGTTCGGTCATCAGAGGCAACTGGCAGCTTGCCAGTTGCCTCGTCCACGTGGAATCAACAGGCCGATGACGCGCTTCGTCTTCATCACTGGCGGCGTGGTTTCCTCGCTCGGAAAGGGCTTGGCCGCAGCCGCACTCGGTGCGCTCCTGCAACTCAGGGGTTATCGGGTCCGGCTCCGCAAGTTCGACCCCTACCTGAACGTCGATCCGGGGACGATGAGCCCCTACCAGCACGGTGAAGTGTTCGTCACCGAGGACGGCGCCGAGACCGACCTGGACCTCGGCCACTACGAGCGCTTTACCGGGGTCTATGCCCGCGGCAGCGACAGCACGACCTCCGGCAAGATCTACTCGCGCGTGCTCGAGCGCGAACGGCGTGGCGACTATCTGGGCGGCACGGTGCAGGTCATCCCGCACGTCACGGACGCGATCAAGGAGTTCATCCAGGGCGACACCGACGACGCCGACATCGTCATCTGCGAGATCGGCGGGACGATCGGCGACATCGAGGGCCTGCCGTTCCTGGAAGCGATCCGGCAGGTGGGCTGGGAGCTCGGACCGGAGCGGACGTGCTTCATCCACGTCACGCTGGTGCCGTTCCTGGCCTCGGCCAAGGAGCTGAAGACCAAGCCGACCCAGCACTCGGTGCGCGAGTTGCGAGCGCTTGGTATTCAGCCGGACGTGCTGGTCTGCCGTTCCGAGCACCCGATCCCGCAGGACGCGCGCCGCAAGATCGCCATGCAGTGTTCGGTGCGTCCGGAAGCGGTGATCGCCGCCATGGATGCGCGCTCGATCTACGAGGTGCCGATTGCCTACCATCAGGAGGGTCTGGATGTTCAGGTCCTCAAGGCGCTCCGGCTTCCCTACGAGCAGGAGCCGGATGTCGATACTTGGAAGACCATCGTCCAGGCGATCGAGCGGCCGGAAGGGGAAGTCACGATTGGCATCGTAGGCAAGTATGCTGGCATGGCCGATGCCTACAAGTCGCTCGGCGAATCGCTGATCCATGGCGGGATCGCCAACCGCGTGAAGGTCAACCTGCGCTGGATCGAGGCGGAGCAGGTGGGCGGGGCCTATGGCCATCACGCTCTGGACGGCTGCTCCGCGGTACTGGTGCCGGGTGGCTTCGGCGAGCGCGGCGTCGATGGGAAGATCGCCGCCATCAACTATGCCCGCACGCAGAAGCTGCCGTTCCTGGGCATCTGCTTCGGCATGCAGCTGGCCTGCATTGAGGTCGCCCGCCATGTCGCCGGCATCAACGGTGCCTCGTCGACCGAGTTCGGTCCTTGCGCCGATCCGATCGTCGGCTTGCTCACCGAGTGGGAGCGGCAGGGACGGGTCGAGCGACGGGTAGCGGGAGGAGCACTGGGCGGTACGATGCGGCTGGGCGGCTACGCGGCGCACCTGGTCGAGGACAGCCTAGTCCACAAGATCTACGGGGCGCCGGTAGTCTCGGAGCGGCATCGTCATCGCTACGAGGTGAACGTCGACTATCGTGACCCGCTGGAACGGGCTGGACTGATCTTCACCGGTCTGTCGCCGGACGGTGTCCTGCCGGAGATCGTGGAGATCCCCGACCATCCCTGGTTCGTCGGGGTCCAGTTCCACCCCGAGTTCAAGTCACGGCCGTTCGCGCCGCATCCGCTGTTCGCCTCGTTTATCGAGGCTGCGGTCAAACAGTCGCGCCTGGTCTAGCATCAGGACAGGCGGCAGCAGGGGAAGAGGTGATGCAGCATGAGGTGACGGCCGGCTCCGTGACGCTTGGTCGGACGCGGCCCTTCGTCCTGATCGCCGGGCCGTGCGCGATCGAGAGCCGCGAGCATGCGCGGTTCATGTCGGACGCGCTCGTGCAGCTCACGACGCGCATGGGCATCCCGTTCATCTACAAGTCGAGCTTCGACAAGGCCAATCGGACGAGCGGGGGGGCTGCCCGTGGTGTTGGCATGGCCCAGGGGCTGGACATCCTGGCCGAGGTGAAGGCCCGCCACGGCTGTCCCGTGCTCACGGACATCCACGAGCGCTCGCAATGTGCGCCCGTTGCGGAGGTCGTGGACGTGCTGCAGATCCCGGCATTCCTGTGCCGTCAGACCGATCTTCTCGTTGCGGCGGCGGAGACGGGCGCCGTGGTCAACGTCAAGAAGGGCCAGTTCCTCGCACCTTGGGACATGCAGAACGTCGCCAGGAAGCTGGAAGACGCAGGGGCGAAAGGAATCCTTGTGACCGATCGGGGCACCTCGTTCGGCTACAATACGCTGGTGACCGACTTCCGCGGGCTGCACTACCTGGAAGCCACCGGTTGGCCGGTGGTGTTCGATGCGACCCATTCCGTCCAGCAGCCCGGCGGACTTGGCGGCGCGTCGGGCGGGCAGCGCATGTTCGTGCCGATCCTCGCGCGGGCGGCCGTATCACTCGGCGTGGCCTCGGTGTTCATGGAGACCCACGACCGGCCGGACAAGGCTCTTTCGGACGGGCCGAATCAGGTGCCGCTCGATCGCCTCGAGGAAGTGCTGGGCGATCTGCTGGCCTTCGACCGCCTCGCGAAGTCCCGGCCTCTTCCGAAGCTCGCCTGAAAGGAGACAGCTTCATGTATGACACCGACATCGTGGGCGTGCACGCCCGCCAGATCCTGGACAGCCGCGGCAACCCGACCGTGGAAGTGGATGTCACCTTGTCCGCTGGTGCGACGGGCCGTGCGGCAGTGCCTTCCGGTGCCTCCACCGGGTCCAGGGAAGCCATCGAACTGCGCGACGGCGACAAGGGCCGCTGGCTCGGCAAGGGCGTGACGAAGGCGGTCGATGCAGTGAATGGCGAGATCGCCGATGCGATCCTCGGCATGGATGCGTCGGACCAGCAGGCCATCGACCAAGCGCTGATCGACCTGGACGGGACCGACAACAAGGCTCGGCTTGGAGCCAATGCCCTGCTGGGCGTGAGCATGGCAGCGGCAAAGGCGGCGGCTCAGCAGGTGGGCCTGCCACTTTACCGGTATGTCGGCGGTACGGCAGCGCGTGTGCTGCCTGTGCCGATGATGAATGTGATCAATGGCGGTGCCCATGCCGACAATCCGATCGACATCCAGGAATTCATGATCATGCCGGTCGGCGCACCTTCGTTCTCCGAAGGGCTCCGAATGGGCACCGAGGTCTTTCACGCGCTGAGGAAGGCGCTGAAGGATGCCGGGCACAACACCAATGTCGGCGACGAAGGTGGCTTTGCCCCTAACCTGGAGAGCGCCGAGGCGGCCCTGGCCTTCCTGGAGAAGGCTGTGAAGGCGGCTGGGTTCAAAGTGGGCGACGACATCGTGTTCGCGCTGGACTGCGCGGCATCCGAGTTCTTCGACAATGGCGTGTACGACATGACCGGCGAGGGCAAGAAGCTCGACAGCGGCGCCATGGTCGACTTCCTGGAGCATCTGGTCGGCAAGTTCCCGATCGCCTCCATCGAGGACGGTATGGGCGAGGGGGATTGGCCAGGTTGGAAGCTCCTCACCGACCGGATCGGCGGAAAGGTGCAGATCGTCGGCGACGACCTGTTCGTCACGAACCCGAAAATCCTGCGCGAAGGCATCTCCCAAGGAATTGCGAACGCGATCCTGATCAAGGTCAACCAGATCGGCACGCTGTCGGAGACGCTGGATGCCGTCGAGACCGCCAAGGTGGCCGGCTATCGCTCGGTGATGTCGCACCGCTCCGGTGAGACCGAGGACGCCACTATTGCCGACCTCGCCGTTGCCACGAACTGCGGGCAGATCAAGACCGGCTCGCTGTCCCGTTCCGATCGCTTGGCGAAGTACAACCAGCTCCTTCGCATCGAAGAGCAACTGGACGACGTTGCAGTCTATCCTGGACGTCAGGCCCTCAAGCGCACCTGAGTTCCGCAAGCACTGTTGCCAGTTGATCCAAGGGCCCGGCGAGAGATCGCCGGGCCCTTTTGCTTGGCCTGTCAGGCGCAGAGTGCGCAGCTTCCGGAGGCACAAGAGTTGCTGAAGTAGTCCGTCACTAACGTAAAAACGCCCAAAGATAAACCATCTGTCAGTGGGAGCCGGAAAAAGTCTCTGCAGACCAAGTTGGAACCCCGAGAAAGCGGGATTAATTCCCTCCATGAATATGTTGTCATCGAACGACAAGGCGACGCTGCTGTACTACCTTTTTATGAATAGCGTGTCACAAACCACCTTGTAACATCACGATATGTTTACGCTCGCCCGACCGCGTGCAAGATGATGTGCAGGATCGGTTGCACCGCACACCGTTCGTGAAGCAGCTGAGGGGCATGGCCGGGCTCGCTGGTCATGTGCTGCTGCGGACTCGTGCAACGATCGCAACGTGTACTCGTCCTGGGGGGGACATCATGCGAAACCGTTTTGCTGCCGTATTGGCGGCGGCTGGAGTCATGCTCGGCTCGTTGGTAGGCTTGGCTCCTTCGGTGGCCTATGCCGACAAGCCGATCTTCAATGGCTTCCGCTACAACAAGATGCCGAGCTTCGCCGGCTGCGGCCTCAGCACCATCAAGATCTTCTATGAGGGCGAGTTGTTCGGCGGCAAGTCCAAGAGCCAGCCCAACATCAGCCAGCTCAAGAACGTCATCGTTCCACAGATCCTGAAGAAGAAGTGGGACTATGTTGTCATCGACATCGAGGTGTGGGACGAGATCCGGGAGATGGACAAGCTCATCCTCGCGATGAAGACCATCCGAAACGGCGTCCGCGCCAAGGGCGGCAAGTCGAAGCTCGGCTACTACATGATGTTGCCTGAGAAGAACTGGAACGCGCCCGTCTCCGGCCAGTCCGGCAAGAACAGGGCTTGGCAGTCCAACAACGACAAGCTGAAGCGACTGGCCAAGGAAGTCGACGTCATCTTCCCGTCGCTTTACACGATGTTCGACAACCAGGGCGACTGGGTCCGCTATGCCAAGGCCAACATCGCCGAGGCCAAGCAGTATGGAAAGCCGGTGTTCCCGTTCATCTGGCCGCAGATCCACAACTGGAACAAAAGCGACGGCCAGAAGTACATGTCGGCCTCTTTCTGGAAGACCCAACTGCAGACTGTCCACAGCCTCAGCAACGGCGTGGTGATCTGGGGCTCGATGACCACGAAGAAGGGCCGTCGCGGCTGGGACACCTGGCGGAGCGGCATGCCTTGGTGGGAAGTCACCAAGGACTTCGCCAAGGCGAACGGCACCGCCAAGTTCAGCGGCTGCAGGGCCTGATCTCGTGACCTCCCGCATCGGCCAAGGCTGAGCGGGAAGGCCGGCAAGGCACCAAGACAGAAGGCCCGGGCGGCAACGCCCGGGCCTTCTTCGTTCCAGCAGCTGCCGGCAGCGATGCCGGTGCTGGCTGATCGCCTGCACCCATGGAGCGTCGGTTCCCTCGAAGAACATTACCGTCAAGGGCGGTGGCGGTCTTACCCGTCAGTCTGTATATAAGCTCGTATTCCTATGGTGCTCATCATGAAGGCTTTGGCAATGGTGCGTAGCGCAGACCCTGCCGGTGCTAGGTGTGCAGTCCCCGCTAGCTGCCGCAGGTATCGAGATCTTGGCCTCATGCTGTGTCGCCCGACCATCGGACAGGATGATGCTCGATGCCAAACGCACGCGTCGGCCGGGCTACCAGCATGGCAGCTGGCGCAGCGACGTCGATGGCTGCCTTCAGATGCAGGCGCTCGCGGGAGGCGCAGGACTAGCGACCTGCGGCTTGCGCCGTAGTACCTGATCCAGCTTCCGGGTGACTGCCGCAAGGTTCCGCTCGACGTCAGCGCGATCGCTTGGTTCCGCAAGATCGCGCAGCCCGCCATCTGCGGTCATCCGCGCCTGATGGAGGAGGGCATCGCGTTGCTCGGGCAGACGGACATGCTCGCCGATCCGCCCGATCGCGCGCAGCAGGGTGATGATCACGTCCGGATGCCCGGCCGCGGATTGGCGGATCTGCTGCAAGGCCGCCGCAAGGATGTCGTCGTAGCCGTTGGGCTTGTCGATCAGCCGCGCCCGGCCGGCCTTGTCCAGGTGGATGGCGGGCGGAAGGCACTTGCCCATGAGCCGCGACAGAGCGGCCCGCAGATAGTCGATCACCACCATGGCCGTGTTGGGGTCGTTGATGCCCGGTGACAGGGCACGCAAGGCGATATCGACGAGATGACGGATCGGGAACTCTAGATCCTGGGTAGGGGTCCGACGTGTGCCGATCAGGAAACCTTCCTGGAACGCCTCCACGAAGTCGGGTGTGACCGCCTCGGCCGGGTACACGTGAGCCAGCCATCCGTCCTTGCACATGAACGTGCCGGGCCGCATTTCCAGCCGGACGACGACGTCATGCTTGGAGGCAAGTTCAACCAGACGTGCATGTTCCACCGCCTGGACATAGCCCTCTTGCTTTGACGCCAGGATAGTCAACCGTGCGTCGAAGTCATGAGGCAGGACCTGTGCCGGGTCGGGCTCGCTGCGTCGCTGCTGGAGGGGCGGCAGTTGCTCCACGCTCGCCTCCAGTTCGTCCGCCACCCGACGGATCACCTCGTCCGCCATGATCGAGCGAGCCACGACATGAAGGAAGAACAGGAGGGTCAGGACGCAGCAGACACCAAGCACGAGACCCAGGGTCACGACGACATGAGGTACCACCCCTGGCGGCATGTCCTTCTCGACGGAACGCAGGGCGAGCAGGCAGTACACGATCGTCATCGTGAAGACGCCGAGCGCCAGCTTGGTACGCATGTCCGTCATGTAGGTTCGGATCAGGCGCGAGCCGAACTGGTTGGCGGCGAGCGAGAGGGTCACGATGGTGATGGAGAAGACCAAGGTGGACATCGTGATGATGGCTGCCACCAGCGTGGAGAGCAGGTTGCGGGCATCGTCGCCGCTGCCGCTGTGAAGCCACCAGGTGCGCAGGCCCTCCGCATCCGACACCATCCCGTCTGCCCAGGACGCGGCCGCATAGAGTGGTCCGGCAAGCAGGATCATGCTGATTGGAACGGGCCACAGGCCCGTTCGCACCTTGTCCCAGACAACAGAAAGGTGATTGAACATGGGACCGCTCTCATCGTGAGCGCAGGCACCGAGCCTGCACCAACGAGACAAACGATCCGTCGATACGCGAGTTGCCGCCGAGCTTGATTGCGTCGTCGAGCACCTCCGAGCGCTAGGCCGACGCGATGCGATCCAAGGAAGCAATGGCCGGCGCTTTTGGCCGCGTGGCCGGAACCTCTGCACGACGGCAGACATAAACCTCATCTTCGGGATGATCGAGGATCTGGAAGCCCGCGCTGCGTACCATCGCCTCCGCGCAGGCCCTGTTCGGTATCCACCAGTTGGTCGGATCGCCCGCGTAGCGCTTTTCGATGAAGTGCATGCTGGGGAAGCCCGCATGGTGGAAGATGCTGGCGTTCCAGAACCCGTAGTCTTCCTCGATCTGCCACACTACGTCGCTGCCGCGCTGCATCGTCTGGAAGACGAGCAGGTCGCCGGCTGCGTGGTCGTGGATCAGGTCGAGGGCGAGCAGCGGATGGCGCAGATGATAGAGCACGCCCATGAACAGGACGACGTCGAACCTTTTCCCCAGCCTCGCCACGTCATAGACGGAGAGCTGACGGAGTTCGATCTCCAGGCCCGTTACCTCGGCCGCAAGCCGAGCCTGCGCCAGGTAACGCGGATCCTCGTCGATCCCTACCACTCGATCTGCGCCGCGCCGCTTCATCTCCAAGGCGTAGAAGCCGGCATTGCATCCGATGTCGAGGACGGTCCGCCCGGTCAGGTCCTGTGGGAGAGCGTGGGCGAAACGCCGCCACTTCCACATCGGATAGTCGTTTAGAGGATGATCGGGCGCCGTAGAGACGCCGTTCAGCTGAATATTGTGAAACCAGGGCCCCAGTTCTTCGATGCGGCGCTGGATGATGTCGCTTCCAATGACGACATCTGGTCCGTCCGCCACGCGCCGCTCACTCATCTCATTCCTTCTGCCGCAGTGCCGGCCCGCCAGAGCTAACAGAGCTAGATAGGCGCCGGTTCCGGACGTGCAGCGACGGGAGCGCGCCGAGCAAGATGGCCACACCAGATGAGACGCTGGAGCAATGCGGGCAGCTGTCTGAACCGGAAGTGTGGCCGGCGGGCCCGGGAGAAGGGACAGGGCTAGAGGCTACGGTGACAGCTCGCTGCTGCTGTGGTCGGCGACGAAGACGTCGCCTTCGCGCATCCAGCCCAATTGCAGCAGCTTCTCCTCGACCAAGTCGGCATCCATGTGGCGGCTGTCGAGCAGTTCCTGATGGCGCTTGAGCGCATCCCGGCGCTCTTCCAGTGCGGCCAGGTCCTGTTCCAGGATCTGCACTGCCCGCCGCTGGTCGAGATAAGCGTACAGTCCCCGTGACCCGTGGAGGGCGTGCCAAGCGAACCAGGCGGTCAGGAGCAGGAAGACTCCGCTCAGCCAGCGCCAACGGATCTCGCGGCGCAGCCATAGCCACAACCGGTCGACATGGTCCTCAGCGATCATCTGGCCTCCACTGGCGCCTTCCACGACATAGCGCCGGCTCGCGCGTCACGCGAGCGCAAAGCCTGGCTCCTCATCCATCACCGAGGTATTCGTGGCATGCCTGCCGCGGCCTTCATGCCGGCTCGTTTCGGCCGGATCCAACATTCGAGAGCCGAGCAGGCAAGTCTTGGAACCGTCACCCGTGACGTGCGCTGATCAACTAGCTGTTCCTGGCGAGGACGGTCGGTCAGGAACAAATCGGCGAAAGTATCGGCGAGAGGTTAGATTGTGCATTGCAGCAAAGACGATCTGCGCTGTGCCCGCATGACCCCCATGCATTCTGTGGGACTGTCCCCCGGGCCCGGTCGATGGCATGTGGTTCGCGTTTACTTGCAGCTTCGGGCTTGCGGAAACCGTGTTGGCGCCACAGTTTGCCGATCGGAACAGGCGGGCGGCGCTAAGCGGGCGCTCGACATGATGCCGAAGTCCAGGGGGGAATCTGGATGACCGCCACAAAGATCAAGGCTGTTGAGGCCGCTCCCTCGGCCGGGGCCGCCTCCAATCTGCCGGATCAGGCGACGCTGATGGGCTGGTATCGGGAGATGCTCCTGATCCGTCGCTTTGAGGAAAAGGCAGGCCAGCTCTACGGCATGGGGCTGATCGGTGGTTTCTGCCATCTCTACATCGGCCAGGAAGCCGTGGCAGTCGGCATCCAGGCGGCACTCACCGAGAAGGATTCGGTGATCACCGGCTACCGCGATCACGGCCACATGCTGGTCTGCCAGATGGATCCCCGCCGCGTCATGGCGGAATTGACCGGGCGCATCACCGGTTATTCCAAGGGCAAGGGCGGCTCGATGCACATGTTCGCCAAGGACAAGAAGTTCTATGGTGGTCACGGCATCGTCGGCGCACAGATTCCTCTTGGGACCGGCATCGCGTTTGCCCACAAATATGAAGAGGATGGCGGGCTGTGCGTCGCCTATTGCGGCGACGGCGCCGTCAACCAGGGGCAGGTCTATGAGGCCTTCAACATGGCGGCCTTGTGGAAGCTGCCGGTTCTCTATGTGATCGAGAACAACCGGTACGGCATGGGTACGGCGGTGACGCGGGCGGCGGCCGGCAAGCGCCTGTGCGACCGCGGCGAGGCCTACGGCATCCCCGGCGAACAGGTCGACGGCATGGATGTGCTCGCGGTCGAGGCCACTGCATCCAGGCTGATCGGCAAGATCAGGGCAGGCGAGGGTCCCCAGATCCTGGAGGCCATGACCTATCGGTACCGTGGTCATTCGATGTCGGATCCGGCCAAGTACCGTACCAAGGACGAGGTCGAGAACATGCGTAGCCAGCATGATCCGATCGAGAACCTGAAGAAGATCATCGAAGTGAACGGCTTTGCCGACGAAGCCGCGTTCAAGACGATCGACAAGGAAACTCGAGACATCGTCAACGAAAGCGCTCGGTTCGCGCAGGACAGCCCTGAGCCCGATGCGTCAGAGCTTTGGACCGATATTCTCGTAGAATCCTGATTTCGAGGGCGTTGCGATGTCGATCGAGCTGTTGATGCCGGCGCTCTCGCCGACCATGACCGAGGGCAACCTGGCGCGCTGGGTCAAGAAGGAGGGCGAGCCCGTCAAGTCGGGCGACGTGATCGCCGAGATCGAGACGGACAAGGCGACCATGGAGTTCGAAGCGGTCGACGAGGGCGTGCTCGGCAAGATCCTGGTGGCCGAGGGTACCCAGGGTGTCGCGGTCAACACGCCCATCGCGGTACTGCTGGAACAAGGCGAGAGCCTGAGCGACGTTCCGCAGCAGCAGGAAAAGCCGTCGGACAAGGTCGCGGTCGATGGGGATGGCCAGCCTCGGACGGTCGATCATGCGCCAGTGGGCGAACGGCCTCCGAGCGAAGCCCCCTCCGCGCAGATGGAAGGCAAGGGCGACGCGCCGGCACCGGCTGCCAAGGTGCCGGCCGAGCCGAAGAGCGCCAAGGTGCCAGCCGATCCGGACATCCCCGCCGGCACGACCTTCGTGAAGCAGACCGTGCGCGAGGCCTTGCGTGACGCGATGGCGGAGGAGATGCGTCGCGACCCCAAGGTCTTCCTGATGGGCGAGGAAGTCGCCCAGTATCAGGGGGCCTACAAGGTCAGCCAGGGCCTGCTCGACGAGTTCGGCGAGAAACGCGTCATCGACACGCCGATCACCGAGCATGGCTTTGCCGGGCTGGGGGTGGGTGCCGCGATGGCCGGCCTGCGGCCGATTGTGGAGTTCATGACCTGGAACTTCGCCATGCAGGCGATGGACCACATCATCAACTCTGCCAGCAAGACGCTCTACATGGCGGGGGGCCAGATGGGCTGCCCGATCGTGTTCCGTGGACCAAACGGTGCTGCTGCCCGCGTGGCCGCGCAGCACAGCCAGGAGTACAGCTCCTGGTATTCGCACTGCCCTGGCATGAAGGTGCTCTCACCCTGGTCGGCAGCGGACGCCAAGGGCCTGCTGAAGGCAGCGATCCGGGACCCGAACCCGGTCGTGTTCCTTGAGAACGAGATGCTCTACGGCCAGAGCTTCGAGGTGCCGCAACTCGACGACTTCGTGTTGCCGATCGGCAAGGCCAAGGTCCTGCGCGAAGGCACGGACGTCACGATTACCGCGTTCTCGCTGATGATGGGGCACGCGGTGGAAGCCGCGAACGCGCTGGCCGAGATCGGGATCTCCGCGGAGGTCATCGACCTGCGCACAATCCGGCCGCTCGACGTCGAAACGATCGTGAACTCGGTGAAGAAGACCAACCGCCTGGTCTCGATCGAGGAGGGCTGGCCGCAGTCGGGTATCGGCTCGGAGATGGCGGCGCTCATGATGGAGCATGCCTTCGACTACCTGGACGCGCCGGTCATCCGCGTGACCGGCAAGGATGTTCCAATGCCGTACGCGGCCAATCTGGAGAAGATGGCGCTGCCGCAGGTGAAGGACATGGTCGAGGCGGCGAAGGCCGCCTGCTACCGGACGTGAGCGGACAGGCAGGGGAACCGATCCGATGACCATCCAGATCCTGATGCCTGCGCTCTCGCCCACGATGAGCGAGGGCAATCTGGCCCGCTGGCTCAAGAAGGAAGGCGACGCGGTCAAGTCCGGCGACGTCATGTGCGAGATCGAAACCGACAAGGCCACGATGGAGTTCGAGGCTGTCGACGAAGGTGTGATCGGCAAGATCCTGGTAGCCGAAGGTACGCAGGGTGTAGCGGTCAATACCCCGATCGCCGTGCTCCTCGAGGAAGGCGAGGACGCATCGGCTGCGGATGGTGCCGGACAGCCTGAGGCCCAGGAACCGGCAGCACCCGCCGCCGCCGCCCGTGGTGCCGCCGAAGGTCCGATCGAGGCGCAGCAGATCAAGGCAGCCGGTCCCGCACCGGCAAGCGATGCCAAGCCCGCCAATGTGGCGGGAGCGCCCGGTGCAGGATCGAACACCGGGGCCGACATCAGCAAGGGCAATGGCAAGGCGGAAGAGGGTCGGGTCTTTGCCTCGCCCTTGGCCAGGCGTATGGCGGAACAGGCAGGGCTCGATCTTGCCAACCTGACCGGCAGCGGGCCGCACGGCCGTATCGTGAAGGCGGATGTCGAGAAGGCCGCCGCTGCACCGAAGCCGGCGACGGCTGCCGCGGCACCGGCGAAACCGGCAGAGGCAGCCAAGCCTGCACCGGCCGCTGCAGCGCCGGCGCCGGCCGCCGCAGCCGGTCCGATCGCGGCGCCAAGCGCGCCGCACAAGGAGATCCAGCTCAACAATATGCGGAAGGTGATCGCGCGGCGACTTACCGAATCCAAGTCGACGGTGCCGCACTTCTATCTGACAGTCGATGTCGAGCTGGATGCGCTGCTGAAGTTGCGCGAGGAGTTGAACGGACGCCCAAAGGCCGACTACAAGCTCTCGGTGAACGACTTCGTCATCAAGGCTGTGGCTCAGGGCATGAAGAAGATCCCAGGCGTGAACGCGTCCTGGGGTGGCGACAAGATCTACCAGTTCGAGGATATCGACATCTCGGTGGCAGTGGCGATCGAGGGTGGATTGATCACTCCGATCATCCGCAAGGCTGATCAGAAGGGGCTCTCCACCATCTCGGCGGAGATGAAGGACCTCGCCAAGCGCGCCAAGGAAGGCAAGCTGAAGCCGGAGGAGTTCCAGGGCGGCGGATTCTCGATCTCCAATCTCGGCATGTACGGGGTGAAGGACTTCGCAGCCGTCATCAACCCGCCACAGGCCTGCATCCTGGCGATTGGCGCGGGCGAGAAGCGTCCGGTCGTGAAGAACGACGCACTGGCCATCGCGACGATGATGAGCGTGACGCTGTCAACCGACCATCGCGTCGTCGACGGGGCGCTTGGGGCGGAGTTCCTGCAGGTCTTCAAGAAGACTGTCGAAGATCCGCTGTCGCTCCTGCTTTGATCATGATCGAGGCAGCGACAAGGCCGGCAGGGTCGACGGATGACATCCTCTGTGATGTCCTCCGGCCGGCACTGCGGGCCGTCTTCGTGGGCATGGCGGCAGGCAAGGCCTCGGCAGCCAAGGGGCGGCACTATGCCGGCCCGGGCAACAAGTTCTGGTCCGTCCTCGCGGCGGTCCGTCTCACGCCCGAGCGGCTGACGCCCGATCGCGAACGGGAACTGCTAGGGCATGGCCTGGGACTGACCGACATGCAGAAGCGCCAGTCGGGAGCCGATGCCGAGATCAATGTCGGTCCAGCCGATGTCGAGCTGGCCCGGTGCAAGCTCCGGGCAAACCGTCCAGCGGCCATCGCCTTCAACGGAAAGCGTGCCGCTGCCTATTGGCTCGGCACCGGCACGACGGCCCTGCGATATGGTCCGATGGACGATCCGCATGGTGTGGTGCCGGAATTGTTCATCCTTCCATTGACCTCTGGCGCAGCGTCCGGCTTTTGGGATGTGCGGCCATGGATCGAACTGGCCGGACGCCTGACGCGGTCCTGGCCTGACGAAGCAGCTTTGCGGAGTGGGACTAGCTGATGGCCAACCACAGCTTCGATCTGGTCGTCGTCGGCGGCGGGCCGGGTGGCTACGTCGCGGCCATCCGGGCAGCGCAACTCGGCATGAAGACCGCGCTGGTCGAGCGGGAGCATCTGGGCGGAATCTGCCTGAACTGGGGCTGCATCCCGACCAAGGCCCTGCTTCGCTCGGCGGAGGTCTACGACCATATGGGGCATCCCGAAGCCTACGGATTATCCGTGCAGGGTCGAGGTTTCGATGCCGCCGCCGTGGTCAAGCGCAGCCGCAACGTGGCGTCGCAGCTCTCTGGCGGCGTCAAGCATCTGCTCAAGAAGAACAAGGTGACCGTCTTCGACGGTTCCGGCTCGCTTGCCGGGAAGAACACGTTGAAGGTGTCGACCAAGGGCGGCGAGGAGACGCTTTCGGCACCGCACATCATCCTGGCGAGCGGCTCGAGGGCCCGCGTGCTGCCGGGTCTGGAGCCGGACGGCAAGCTGGTATGGACCTACAAGGAAGCCATGGTCCCGGCGGCCATGCCGAAGTCGCTGCTGGTCGTGGGCAGCGGTGCGATCGGCATCGAGTTCGCCTCGTTCTACCGCTCCATGGGCGCCGACGTGACGGTGGTCGAGGTGCTGGACCGGGTGCTGCCCGTGGAAGATGCCGAGATCTCGGCCTTCGCCCACAAGCAGTTCGAGAAGCGCGGCATCAAGATCCGCACCGGGACCAAGGTGGCCAAGCTCGACAAGAAGGGCAACTCGGTTGTCGTCACCTTGGAGCTGCCGGGCGGCAAATCCGAACAGGTCGAGGTGGAGAGGGTGATCTCGGCCGTCGGCATCGTCGGCAACACCGAGCATATCGGCCTGGAAGGCACCAAGATCAAAGTCGAGCGCTCCCACATCGTCGTGGACGAGTGGTGCCGCACCGACGAGCCCGGCGTGTACGCGATCGGTGACGTGGTTGGAGCGCCCTGGCTGGCTCACAAGGCGAGCCACGAGGGGGTGATGTGCGTCGAGAAGATTGCCGGCCATGGCCATCCCCATCCGCTCGACCTGACCAAGATCCCCGGCTGCACCTACTGCACCCCGCAGGTGGCGAGCGTCGGCTATACGGAAGAGGCGGCGAAGAAGGCTGGCTATGAAGTGAAGGTCGGCCGGTTCCCGTTCATCGGCAACGGCAAGGCCATCGCACTTGGCGAGCCGGAAGGCATGATCAAGACCGTCTTCGACGCCAAGACCGGCGAGCTCCTGGGCGCGCACATGGTCGGCGCGGAAGTGACCGAGCTGATCCAGGGCTTCGTGATCGCGCGGCAGATGGAGGCCACGGAAGAGGATCTGATGGCCACGATCTTCCCGCATCCCACCCTGTCGGAAATGATGCACGAGGCAACGCTTGCAGCCTTCGGTCGGGCGATCCATTTCTGAGCAGGCGATGCGCTCCCATTCGAAGGACAGTTGATGGCCACGGTCACGATCACGCCGCCGCAGTTCCAGCGCAAGCCGGCCTGGATCCGCGTCAAGGCGCCGACGTCCGAGACCTTCCATGAGGTTCGCAAGCTCATGCGGGCCAAGAAGCTGCACACGGTGTGCGAGGAAGCGGCCTGCCCGAACATCGGCGAGTGCTGGCAGCAGAAGCACGCGACCTTCATGATCCTGGGTGATACCTGCACCCGGGCCTGCGCGTTCTGCAACGTGAAGACTGGCATGCCGGTGGCGGTCGACCCGCACGAGCCGCGCCATGTGGGCGAGGCCGTCCAGGCGATGGGCCTCAAGCACGTCGTCATCACCTCGGTGGACCGGGACGATCTGCCGGACGGTGGCGCATTTCAGTTCGTGCGGGTGATCGAGGCGATCCGCGCGGCGTCGCCGGAGACGACGATCGAGATCCTTACTCCGGACTTCCTGCGCAAGCCCGGGGCAATCGAGAAGGTCGTGGCGGCCAGGCCCGATGTCTACAACCACAATCTTGAGACGGTGCCGCGGCTCTATCGGACGGTGCGGCCGGGTGCCCGCTACTTCCATTCACTCCGCCTGCTGCAGAAGGTGAAGGAACTGGATCCTGCCATCTTCACCAAGTCCGGCGTGATGCTGGGCCTGGGCGAGGAGAAGCGTGAGGTCCACCAGGTGATGGACGACATGCGGTCGGCCGAGGTCGATTTCATCACGATCGGCCAATACCTCCAGCCGACCAGCCGGCATCATCAGGTGATCCGGTTCGTGGAGCCGGCCGAGTTCGACGCGCACGCCCGGATGGCGCGGGCGAAAGGCTTCCTGATGGTATCCAGCTCGCCGCTCACCCGCTCATCCCATCATGCAGGCGATGATTTCGCCAAGCTGCGCCACGCCCGCGAGGCGCAGCTGGCTCGTACAGGTCTTGGCCTCGAAGCAGCAGAGTAATGCCTACCCATTCCGAACGCCGCTATCTGCCCTACACGCCAGCGCAGCTCTTCGACATCGTCGCCAGCGTCGATCGTTATCCGGAGTTCCTGCCTTGGTGCTCGGCTGCCCGGATCAATGAGCGACAGGGTGACGTGTTCTTCGCGGACCTCGTGATCAGCTTCAAGGTCTGGCGTGAGAAGTTCACCTCGAAGGTCACGCTCCATCGGGCTGAGCGAAAGATCGACGTCCAGTACGTGAACGGTCCGTTCAAGTACATGAATAACTACTGGAAGTTCCTGGATGGGCCCGAGAATGGCTGCATCATCGACTTCCACGTTGAGTTTGAGTTCAAGTCGCGCGTCCTGCAGCAACTGATCGGCCTGTTGTTCGACGAGGCGGTACGACGCATGGTGGCAGCCTTCGAGACGCGCGCCCGCAAGCTTCACGGCGATCGTGGCCCGTCGCGTCCAGTCAACGAAGCTGGCGAAGTGGCTCTCCTGCCACGCAGCTGACAGGTCTCAGGCCAAAGAAAACGGCTGCAGGTTCGCACCTGCAGCCGTTTTGCTTCCGCCAGGCTGCCGATCAGGTCAACCGAACCAGTTGGCGTTGATGCCGGTCTCGCCGGTGATCGTCAGCGTGTGGTTGAAGCCCAGGTTCACCACGGTGTTGCCTTCGACGACCGCGGCATTGGCGATCGCGTTCTCCACCGTGTTGCCATTGCCGCGCAACGAGATCTTGTCTCCGCTCTCGGCGTTGAAGTCGGTGATGGTATCCTGGTCGCCGCCTGAGCGGAGCACGATGAACAGGTCGGAACCAGCACCGCCAGTCATCGAGTCGTTGCCGGCCTGCCCGTTGATCTGGTCATTACCGGAACCGCCATCGAGGATGTCGTCGCCATCACCGCCGGTCATGATGTCGTCGCCGCCGTCGCCGTTCATCCGGTCGATGCCGGCCTTGCCATCGACGATGTCGGCGCCTCCACCGGCCCGGATCTCGTCGTCACCGAGGCCACCAAAGAGGCGGTCGGCTCCATCAGGACGGTTCGGATCGCCGTCGCCAATGATCACATCGTTGCCGACTGCGCCGAAAATGACGTCGCCCTCGGAACCACCCGTGATCAGGTCGTCGCCTGCGCCGCCGGTCAGGACATCCTGGCCGGTGAACCCGCCCCAGAGTTCGTCGTTGCCGTCACCACCGTCGATGCGGTCGGTGCCCCATTCGCCATAGATGAGGTCGTCGCCGCCACCGCCGGTCAGGTAGTCGTCACCGCCTGACGATGGGATCACGTCGAACTCCGCCGAGACCCGGTCACCACGGATATCGTCGTCGCCATCGCCACCCGCGACCGTGTCGTTGCCTGCACCACCCAGAAAGCGGTCGTTGCCGGCATTGCCGATCAGGATGTCGTTGCCGTCCCTGCCGAACAGACGATCGTTGCCGTCGCCGCCGCGCAGTGTATCGGCACTGGCATCGCTGATCAGGACGTCATTGCCTTCCTGGCCGTCGAGCAGGTTGATGCCACCGTTCCCGTACAGCGTGTCCCGGCCGAGGCCGCCATAGAGCTGGTCGTTGCCGGTGCTCCCGGTGAGGAAGTCGTCGCCGTCCTCGCCAAACAGAATATCGTCGCCAGCGCCGCCGTTGATGCCGTCATTGCCGCCCAGGCCGTGGATTTCATCGGCCTGGTTGGTACCGGTGATGCTTTCGTCGCCAGATTGGCCGTTGATCAATGCCATGCGTGCTTCCTCGTCGGGGCTTGTTGGTTGGCGGGGCGAGCTGGGGGATCAATCAGCCGAACCAGGACGAGTCGACGCCGGTCGTGCCGGTCAGTGTCACCGTATGATTCGAACCGAGGTTCAGGACCGTGCTGCCGCTGACGACCTGGGCCGACGCAATGACGGCCGATACGTCGATCCCACTGCCACGCAGCTCGATCTTGTCCACGCCGATCTGGAAGTCGGCAATCGTATCCGCTTCACCCTCGTGCCGAAGGATCACGAAGTTGTCAGTGCCGGTCCCACCGGTGAGCCTGTCGTTGCCGAACTGGCCATTCAGCATGTCGTTGCCGGCACCGCCGTTCAGGATGTCGTCGTCATTGCCACCGGTGATGCTGTCGTCGCCATCTCCACCGTTCAGCGTGTCGGTGCCGTCCTTGCCGTCGAGCAGGTCATTGCCTTCGGCGCCATCGACCTGATCGTTGCCGAGGCCGCCAAAGAGACGGTCGTCGCCGTCGACGGTGTAGTCGTCGCCATCGCCGGACATGACATCGTCGCCGGCTGCACCGAACACGATGTCATTGTCGTTGCCACCATTGATCGTGTCATTGCCGGCACCACCGGTGATGGTGTCCTTGCCGACATTGCCGCCCCAGATGATGTCGTTGCCGTCACCGCCGTCCAGCGTGTCGTCACCCCATTCGCCGTAGATCTGGTCGTCACCGGCACCCGTGAAGATGCGATCGTTGCCGCCGACTGTGGGAATGACGAGCACTTCGACCCGATCGCCAAACGCGATGTCGTTGCCGTCGCCGCCGGAGATGACGTCCATGCCGTCGCCGCCATAGAGCCGGTCGGCACCCTCGGCGCCGATCATCACGTCGTCGCCGCCGCGCGCGAACATCCGGTCTAGCTCAGCGAAGCCGCGCATGACGTCATTGCCGTCGCCACCGACCAGATTGTCCTTGCCGACGCTGCCCTCGATCACCGCCATGAGTCATTCCTACTTCTATCCAACATCGACTGAATGCCGGACCACCATCAGCTAAGCGATGATATCGCTGTCTGCGGCCTGCCCAGATCGAACCCGCCGGCATGAGCCGGCGGGTTCCGCAGAGACCTTGCGATGCGCGGGATCACCCGAACAAGGATGCGACCTTGTCGGGGGTGATGTCCGTGACGCCGTTCAGGGTCACGGTGTGGTTGAGGCCAAGGTTGAGGACGGTCGCCGCTTCACCGGGCGTGGCGGTGACGTCCACCAGCTTCGCGCCGCGCAGCAGGATCTTGTCCTCGCCGACGATGAAGTCGGTAATGATGTCGGCTTCGCCCTCGGCACGCAGGATGGTGAAGTTGTCGGCGCCTGTGCCACCGGCCATGGTGTCGTTGCCGAACTGGCCCAGGATCTCGTCGTTGCCGGCCCCGCCATCCAGGATGTCGTCGCCATTGCCACCGGTGAGCCGGTCCACGCCGTCGCCGCCGGTCAGCGTGTCGTTGCCGTCCTTGCCGTCCAGGGTGTCGTCGCCGATCCCGCCATTGACGGTGTCGTTGCCGAGGCCGCCGAACAGCTCGTCGTTACCGGCATCGCCGTTCATGATGTCGTCGCCGAGCGCGCCGAAGAACCGGTCGTTGCCGTCGCCTGCGGTGATCTGGTCATTGCCGGCACCGCCGGTGCCGATGTCGTTGCCCGTGTTG